>VBKQ01000078.1 GCA_005879505.1 Deltaproteobacteria bacterium | reverse complement strand
AATCGATTATGGCTTGCGCGCGATGATCCATCTCGCCGGCCTTCCGGCCGGCAAGATCGCCTCCCTGCAAGACCTGTCCGTCACCTTGCACCTGCCCCGCGAGTTCCTCGCCAAGATCCTGAAGATCCTCACCGCCAAGGGCCTGGTCCGCTCCAGCCGCGGCGCGCACGGCGGATACCAGCTCGCGCGCCCCGCACGCGACATCTCGTTCCTCGAGGTGATCGAAGCGGTGGAGGGTCCGGTGCAGCTCAACGTCTGCCTCGATCACAAGGACCGTTGCGACGTGAGCGCCGGGTGCACGATGTACGAGATCTGGAAGGTCGGCCAGGACCGGATGCTCGAAGTGTACCGGCGCACCTCATTGGGGCAGCTCGCCTCCGAGCCGACGGAGCCGGTGCCCATCCCGCTCGGCGTCCCTGCTCGCGGGTAATCAAAAGGGTAATCAAAAGGCCTGCAGGGCCAGATCCAGCGCGCGCGCCTGTGCGGGCCAGCGCACCGCCGCGCGCGCCTCCTGCGGCGACACCCAGCGATATCCGATGTGCTCGTCCGACAGCGACGGCGTCGCGCCGGCCGCGGCGCGCAGCAAGAACGCGTGCTCCTCGAACGGCCCTTTCTTCCGCTGGTACTGGTGCGCGAATTGAAGATCCACCACTTCGCCGCCGAGACCCGTCTCTTCGAGAACCTCGCGAGCCGCGCACTCGGCGGCGGTCTCGCCAGGCTCGGCTTTGCCGGTCACCGGGTGCTCTCCGCCGCCCCGGTGCGGCGGCCGCTCGAGCAGGAGCACGGAGGGGCCGGAAGCCCCCGGACGGAGAATCCACACCATCGCCTTGAGCCGCACGCTCCGCGATTGTACCGACAATTCTGTGTTAGATGGGCGGGTCCCGCCGGGAGGCGCCATGCAGAAGCTGCAGCTCGATCTGGAGGGACCGGATCCCCGCCGCGGCCTCTCCGGCATGGCGAAGGGACTGGTCGGATCGGAGATCCTCCGCATCGCCGCCGAGATACGCACGGCCGTCGCCGCGGGGCAGAAGATCGCGAATTTCACGGTGGGCGATTTCCTGCCGCGCGAGTTTCCCATCCCGGACCGCCTCCGGGACGGAACGCTGCGCGCCTTGGCCGCCGGAGAGACGAATTATCCCCCGAGCGACGGCGTGCTGCGCTTGCGCGAAGCGGTACGGGAGTTCTGGCGCGACCGGCTGCAGATCGAAGTCCCGCTGCAGAGCGTCGTGATCGCGGGCGGCTCCAGGCCCGTGATCTACGCGACCTACCGGGCACTGATCGAGCCGGGCGACACGGTGGTCTACCCGGTGCCGAGCTGGAACAACAACCACTACTGCCACCTGGTGGGAGCCAAAGGGATCGCCCTGGAGACGGATCCGGAGCATGGGTTCCTGCCGACGGCCTCATCGCTGAGGCCCCTGCTCAAATCCGCGCGGCTGATCGCCCTGAACACGCCCTTGAATCCCGCCGGCACCGTCCTCTCTCCCAGCGAGGTCGTGCGCATCTGCGAGGCCATCGTGGAGGAGAACCGCCGCCGCGATCGCTCTGGAGGCAAGCCGCTCTACCTCCTCTACGATCAGGTGTACTGGATGCTGACCTTTGGGAACGCCCGGCACGAAATCCCCGTCCGCGCGGTGCCCGAGGTCGCGCGGTACACCATCTTCGTGGACGGGATCTCGAAGTCGTTCGCCGCCACCGGCGTGCGCGTCGGGTGGTGCATCGGTCCACAAGCCGTGATCGCCGCGATCCGCGACATCCTCGGCCACGTCGGCGCCTGGGCGCCGCGGGCGGAGCAGGTGGCGACGGCGGAGCTGCTGCGAGATCAGCCGGCGATGGACGCGTACGTCCGCCAGCACGTCGGCCGCCTGCAAGAGCGTCTCGATCGGCTGCACGAGGGCTTCTCGCGGATGGCGAAAGCGGGGTTGCCGGTGCGTGACATTCCTCCGCAAGGAGCGATCTATCTGTCGGTGAAGTTCGACCTGATCGGAAAGCGCGGCTTTCGCACGAACGATGAGGTGCGGCGATACCTGCTCGATGAGGCCGGGTTCGCGGTGGTGCCCTTCCAGGCCTTCGGCTTGAGCGGCGAGAACGGCTGGTTCCGCCTCAGCGTCGGCGCCGTATCGGTGCGCGACATCGAGGAGGCGCTGCCGCGCGTGGAAGCAGCCCTGCGGAAGGCCATCGCCTGATCGTCTCCGGGCCGTCCCGGCGGCGGTCACGAGGAGGCTCCACCGCACGCCGGGACAGCTCCGGGCAGGGGACACCGGCGAGAGCGCCGGGACCACCGACGGGCGGCCGCCGGGGCGTCTCGTCCCGGCGGCGCGGTGCTACTTCTTCGTCGTGTCCGAGCTGCTGCCGCTGGTTCCGGCGGTGCCGGAGGTATCCTGACTGGGGCTCGTGGTCGTGGTGGAACCGGCCGCGCTCCCGCTCATGTCGGCGCCGGCGTCGCGCGCGCGGGGCAATGTCTCGCCGCGCCGGCCCTGGGCTTCGGAGCCCGTCTTCGTACCGGCGCTGCTGCCGCCCGTGTTGTCCTTGCATGCTCCGACGCCGGCGATCATCGCGGCCGCGGAAGCGAGGGTGTTCCATCTGCGAATCGTCATCGTTGTGTCCTCTCCTGTCGCGTGTGCACGCGAAAGCTGGACGCCCGACGTGCCGGCGGCAAGCGTGGAGCGCCCGCAAGTCGGTCGGACATGCGGGCGGGAACGCGGCTGAGGTACACTGCCGTGCATGCCGAAGGACGATCGCACGCGCTCGTTCCCTCCGTCGGGAGGTCCGAGGCGGCCGCCCGCACGCGAGGACGTCCGCATCCTCACGCCGCGCCAGGTCTACGAGCACCTCGATCGCTACGTGATCGGGCAGACGAGCGCCAAGCGTGCCGTCGCCACGGCGGCCCACCAGCACCTCAAGCGCATCGAGCAGCGGAGGCAGGGCAAGGCGACGCTCCTGCGCAAGTCGAACCTGCTGCTGATGGGCCCGACGGGCTCCGGGAAGACGCACATCGCGCGCAAGCTTGCGGAGCTGCTCGAGGTGCCGTTCACGGTCGTGGACGCCACTGAATATACGGAGGCGGGCTACTACGGCAAGGACGTCGAGGTGATGGTGGCGGAGCTGCTCTTCAAGAGCGGGCACTCGATCGACGCCACGCAGCGCGGGATCATCTTCATCGACGAGGTCGACAAGATCGCTCGCCGCACCGGCAGCGCCCGCACCGGGGCGGGAAGCCGCGACATCGGCGGCGAAGGAGTGCAACAGGCGTTGCTGAAATTGCTCGAAGGGCGCGAGATCTTCGTGCCCCTCAACGTCACGCAGCATTGGAACAAGCACGACTTCGTGCAGGTCGACACGGGCGACATCCTCTTCATCTGCGCCGGCACCTTCACCGACCTGCATCAGGTGCAGGTGGACCGCCAGATGGGATTCGGAAGCACCGGCCGCCGCATGGGCGCTTCCCGGCTGCGGGTGAAGGAGCTGATCGAGTACGGCATGCTCGCGGAGCTGCTCGGGCGCCTTCCGGTCCAGGTGCAGCTCGAGGAGCTGACGCCGGAGGAGCTCTACCGGATCCTCACCGAGCCGCCCGACGCGCTCGCGCGCGAGTACCGCGAAGCCTTGGCCCTGGACGGCGTCGATCTGGAGCTGCAGGAGGAGGCGCTGAAGGCGATCGTCGAGTACTCGGTGGAGAAGAAGCTCGGGGCGCGCGCCCTGCGCAGCATCATGGAAGAGCTGCTCGCCGACGTCATGTTCGACGCGCCGGAGAAGCGCGGAGAGCGGCTGGTGATCGATCGGCGATACGCGTATGCGCGGCTGAAGAAGCTCGACGCCGCGGCGCTGCGAGACTGATCAGGGACACGATACACAACTTCCATGCCAAGAGCTGCACTTGGCACGTTGAGTTGCGTATGGTGTCCCCATTCATGCTCGCGTACACGTTCTGGCACTGGCCGCGGGAGGGAGCGTCGGAGTACGAACGCCACCTCGGGGAGTTCTTCCAGGCCCTCGAAGCGGAGAAGCCGCCCGGCTACCTCGGCGGACTGTCCATGCGGCACGGCGGCGCAGCCTGGCTGCCGGGCCCGGCCTACCTCGACTGGTATCGCGTCTCCGGATTTGCCGATCTAGGCACGCTGAACGAAGGGGCGGTCGGCGGCTCACGGCGAGCGCCGCACGACGCCGTGGCGGTGATGGCCGCGGGCGGCGCAGGCGGCGTGTACGAGCTGCAGCAAGGTCCCGCCGAGTTCATGGATGCGAAGGTCGCGCACTGGTTCGGCAAGCCGGCCGGGATGCGCTATGCGGAGTTGTTCGGGGAGCTCGCCGGCGTGGCCGGCTCTCTGTGGATGCGACAGATGGTGCTCGGGCCATCGCCGGAGTTCGTGCTGTTTGCGACCCGGGACGTCGCCCTGAGCGTACCGGCGACGCGCATCGACGTCTCTTGCCTCTGGCCGACGGCAACTCTTCCCTTGATCTGAGCCGCCTCCGCCGGCCGCGACTAACTCTTCTTCGGGCCGCGGAGCTCGGTGATCAGGTTCACCTCGCGGGCGACGGAGAGAACGTGCGAGTGCGCGAGGTCCAGCTTCGAGAGGGAGGTGTCGGACTCCAGATGCTGCAGGTGCGGGCGGAGCAGAGCGATCAGCGAGGCGAAGACCCAGGCGACCAGAAGGCCCTTGCCGCTTCCGAGGAGAAAACCCCCGCCGCGCTCCACGGCTTTGGTGAACCCGCCCGTCATCCGCTTGTGCAGGAACCTCCCCACCAGCTTGCCGGCGATCTCCGCGGCGAGGAACAGCGCGATCGCCATGGCGGCTGTCGCGACTGCCACCGGCAGGGCCAGGTCCTTGGCAAAGGCGTCGCCGAAGCTCTGCGCCAGCAGCCGGGCGAGCACGATGCCGCCGATGAATCCGATCAGGCCGAAGATCTGGCGGAACAGCCCGCGGAACGCGCCCCAGATGGCGAAGAGCACCACCAGCAGAAGGCAGAACAGATCGAATCCGTTCACCGGATGCTCATGTCGTTCTTGATCAGCTTGCCTGCCTCGTCCCGCTTCGCCTTGAAGTTGGGATTGTTCGGCTCGTAGGTGAGCGCCATCTTGAAGTTGCGCTCGGCGGCAGCGAATCGCTGCGCGGCCATGTCGGCGAGTCCCGCCATGTAGAACTTGCGGCCCTGCGGCGTGGCCCCCACCTCCTGCTCCTTCTCCTTCTTCAGCTCCTGCTCGCTCGCCTCCACGAAGCGCAGCTTCTTCTGCCGCTCGGGGCCGAGCACGTCGGCGAGGTACTTGGTGCGCTTGGTGTCGTCGCGGAGGCAGACGTACGCCTCGTTGATCCGCTTGTAGATGCGGCCGATGTTGTCCTTCAACTCTCCCGCGGGGAGCGTGCTGAACCGGTCGGGATGGTACGCCCGCGACGCGCGGTAGTACGCCGACTTGATCTCCGGCGGGCTGGCATTCTGGCCGATCTTCAGCACCTGGAAGTAGTCCAGCTCGTCGAGGACCTGGGCCAGGGCCTGCGCTTCGATCTCGAATGCCTCGTCCATCAGGCGGCCGCCTCACCCCGCGCCAGCGTGGCGCGCGCGTTCTTCTCCTTCGCCACCTTGATCATGTCCTCCGTCAGGCCCGAGGAGAGACGGATGGTGCACGAGGTCTTCTGGCCCGTTTCCACGTCCGCCGCGGTGACGTTGACGATGCCGTTGGTGTCGATCTCGAAGGTGACCTCGATGCGCACCTCACCGCGGTAGCCGATGCGAAAGCCGGAGAATTCGAACTCCCCGAGCATCTCGCACTCGGCCGCCTTGCTCGACTCGCCCTGGTAGACGCGGATCTTCACCTTCTCCTGCCCGTCGCGGTTCGTGGTGTAGGACTTGCTGCGCTCGATGGGGATGGGCGTGTTCTTGTCGATGATCTTGTCGGTGTAGCCTCCGACCGTCCCGACGCGCAGGGTGAGCGGGGTGACGTCGAGCAGGTAGTGGTTGCTCTTGGCGTCTTGCAGGCTGTTCGCCTGGATGGCCGCGCCCATCGCGACGACCTCGTCGGGATCGATGCCCGCCATCACGTCCTTGCCGAAATAGTGCTTCACCGAGGTGCGGATGATCGGCAGCCGGGTCGGCCCGCCCACCAGGATGACGGCGTCCAGGTCCTGCGTGGTCATCTTCGCGCTCTGCAGCGCCTCGTCGCAGACCTTGAAGGTGCGCTGCACCAGGTCCATCACCATCCGGTTGAACTCGGCCTCGGTGAGCGTCGCGTTCAGATCCATCACCTTGCCGCTCGGGTCCTGGCAGATGCCCTCGACGCGGATCTTGGCCGAGCCGTCGCGGCCCACGTCGATCTTGGCGCGCTCGGACGCCTCCTTGAGCATCTGCAGGCAGTACTTGTTCAGCCGCAGGTCGATGCCGTTCTGCTTGAGAAATCCTTCCGCCAGCCAGGTCATGATGCGGTCGTCGAAATCGTCGCCGCCGAGGTAGGTGTCGCCGGCCGTGGAGAGGACCTCGAAGACGTCCTTGCCGATCTCGAGGATCGAGATGTCGAAGGTGCCGCCGCCCAGGTCGTAGACGGCGATCTTCTGCGTGATGTCCTTGCCGAACCCGTAGGCCAGCGCGCCGGCCGTCGGCTCGTTGAGGATGCGCAGCACGTCGAGGCCGGCGATGCGGCCGGCGTCCTTGGTCGCCTGGCGCTGGTTGTCGTTGAAGTAGGCGGGCACCGTGACCACCGCCTTCTTCACTTCGTGGCCCAGATAGTTCTCGACGATCGACTTCATCTCCTTCAGCACCAGCGCGGAGATCTCGGGCAGCGAGTAGACGTTGTCGCGGATCTGGATGCGGACGGAGTTGTTCTCGCCCTCGATGATCTTGTAGGGCATCACCGCCTGCGCCTTCTTCACCTCGTCCGAGAAGTAGAAGCGGCCGATCAGGCGCTTGGCGCTGTACACCGTGTTGTCGGCGTTGGTGATGATGTTGCGCTTGGCGCTGTTGCCGACCAGCACCGTGCCGTCCTCGAGGAAGCTGACCACGCTCGCGTGCGTGCGCTCGCCCCATTCGTTCGGAATCACGGTAGTTTGGCCGTTCTCGATAATCGAGACGCAGCTGTAGCTGGTACCCAGATCGATGCCGATCGCAATATCGTCGGGCTCGGCCATACGTCCGGCGAGTCTACCGTGCTGCTGGAGAGGGTCAAAGATCGACCATTGGCGCTCGCCCGACGGGTGCGCTACGATCCTACAAGACCCACATTGCAGTCACGGGAGGGTTCTCGTTTTGGCAGAGTTCCTCGCCATCCACCAGTCGGATGCCACTCTTCTCGGATGCGTACTTCGCAGGCTCGCCGGCAAGGTTTCGCTCGGATCTTCGGAGCGGGCCGCCGGTGTCGGATTTTTCCAGAGCGACGATCTGTTGCTGCGCAAGCGGCCGCTCGGCGGGCAGCCCGCGTTGCCGGAGAAGCTCGCCGACGGCGTCGAGAGCGAGGCAACGCTGATCTGCAGCGGCGCCGTCGGGACGTCGGGGCGGGCGTTCAACGAGCAGATCACGCTTCCCTTCCGTTTCAAGCGCTGGCTCTTCGCCATCGCCGGCCAGCCGGATGCGCTCGCCCCTATCCGTTCCGTGCTGCTGAAGGCGCTGCCGGACTACCTGCGCCGCTCGGTGAAAGGAGACTCGGCGGCGGAGGGGCTCTTCTTCACCTTCCTTTCCCGTCTGCGCGACGTCGGCCGTCTCGACGACCACGAGCTCGGCGCCGACTCCGCGGCCCGCTCGCTCGCGGCCGCGGTCGGCGAGGCGGAGCGCGCGTTCGAGCAGATCGGCCAGCCGCTGCCCGGCCTGGCGGCGGTGGTGAGCAACGGGCGTGTGATGGCGGCGCTGCGGCGGGGACATCCGTTGCAGGTGGGCGTGATCGACGGTCTCATCCCTTGCCTGCGGGACGAGATCGGACCTTCGGCGAATGAGCTCGATCCGAAGGTGAAGTCGCACCGGATGCTGCGCGCGGCGATGGTGCTCTCCGGCGCGCAGAGTACCGAAGGTTTCCGGCAAGTGGCGGAGCGCGAGGTGATCGCGATCCCGCGGACGCTGACGGACGTGCGGTCGCTATAGGCTGGCCGATCTCCGGCCGAATATGCGCAGTCAGCGGACGCGTTTCGTCTCGCCTTCTTCGACTGCCGCCTTGATCGCGTTCTCCGTCGAGCTCATCAGCGCGATGCAGAGGCTGATCCGTTCCAACTGGCGTTCCAGGGGCAGCGCGTCCATCCCGGCCTTTGCGAGGCGCGGCGCGAATACGGTCTGTACGGCGTCCCGCTCTGCTGGGTCGCAGAACCGATCGGCGGCGCGGAGCAGGATGGGTTGGTACCACGCGGGCAAGCGCGCGATGAGCGCATCCGCGTTTTCTCTCACCCACTTCCAGGTGGAAGCTCGCGTCGCCGGGTTCTCGAGCTGTCCGCGCAGGATCCTGAATACCGCGCCTGGAGCGAGGCGCGGGTGGAGAAGGAGCGCGCGAACGTCGGACGCTGCCGGCTCCTGTTCCACGCGCCCGAGCGCGTAAGCGGCATCCGCGCGCACCTGCGCGTCGGCGCTCTCGACGAGGTGCTTTTGTAGCGCGCTGCAGAATGAGGTATCGCCGTTGCGCACGCCAGCCGCCCATATGACCCCTCTCAAGCCACGGTCTAGGATCTCGGGGTTGGCGAGGGTCGCTTGCGCCGCGGAGGCGAAGGTCTGGGTCACCTCGGCATTTCGTCCCCAGACGACGACGATCTCGGCCAGGCTATCGCGGCGGAGCTGTCGGTCCGCGGTATCGCCTGCGTACGCGCCTGCCTTCGGCACGTATCCGAGCGCACGCAGCGCGGGGGCGTAGATCCCATCGATCTGCCGCGCGAGCCGCTCGCGCGTGCGAGCCGCTCGCGCGT
>VBKQ01000451.1 GCA_005879505.1 Deltaproteobacteria bacterium | reverse complement strand
CGTCGCCCACGATCGGCGCAAGGACGAGATGGTCGAATGGGCCACGTTCAACCGCGGCACCCTGTCACGCTGCACCATCTACGCTACCCGGACGACTGGACTGACCCTGCAGTCCGCGCTCGAAACGCCCATCCAGCTGATGCTTTCGGGACCGATGGGTGGAGACGCCCAGCTCGGCTCGTTGATCGCGGAAGGGCGCATCGACGCGGTCTTCTTCTTCTGGGACCCGCTCACCCCGCAGCCGCACGACGTCGATGTGAAGGCCCTGCTTCGGCTGGCGGTGCTGTACGACGTGCCGATCGCCTGCAACCGCAGCTCGGCCGACCACATGATCAGCTCGCCCTTGTTCGTGATGCCGGTGAAGTACCGGCAGGATCGCGGCCCGAACTACGTCCCGTGGGCGCGTTGATGGATGGTGCGCGGAGGCTTCACCGCGACCAGCGCCCAGAAGTCCTTCGGTACCAGACTCAGCGCGCGCTCTGACATCGGCGCCCACTGCAGACCGTGGACGGTGGAGAGATCCAGCTTGCCTCGAGCGAGCTGCTCGATCTCGCTCCGGAGCCAGGCGCGGCGAGTGAGGGCGAGGCCATTCGCCGCGAACAGGGCCTGCAGCGCCGGGAACGACGCGCGGGTAGTCGAGAGGGCCTGCGCGTTCACGTCGAGGTCGAGGATCTCCCAGAGCGGGACCACGCGGCCTCGAAGGCCGCTTTGCGTGGCGCGCGTCAGGAGGTCGGCGAAGCTGATGCTGTCCGGCGTGGCCCCGGCCTTGGGATCGCCATGATCGGCGACGATCAGCACGCCGCCTGGCGCCAGCGCCTCGGCGGCGTCCGTGACCAGCCGCAGCAGCCCACTGTTCTTGCCGTCGGAAAACCCGAGCTGCGCTCCGACCTCGTTCAGGATCACCGCGCGATACGATTCAGCCTGCTGCACGCGCGCGATGTTCGTTTCCACGCGCGCCTGCGGCAGCTCCATCGCCAGCCCCAGCGAGAGCACCTGGAACGGAGAGGGGACGCCGTCGAACGCGCCGCGGCGACGGAGCTCGTCGGCCATGGCCTGCGCGTACGTGCGCCCGCCGAGGCTCGGGTGCGGCGCTGCGAACAGCGAGGCGAACGTCGAGTCCTCCTCCATTTTCGCCTGCGGCGCCGGCCCACCCACCGCGTAGAGACGCACATCCGGGATCTCCGGATACGGCATCGTGGATTCCGCAGCCGCGTTCAGCTGGAGGCCACCTTGCGAGACGGGCTTGGCGAGGATCTTCAATGCCGCTACGTCCGCGCGAGCAAGGCGCAGGAGCGGCTCGAGCGCGCTGGGACCGGCATCGCCAAGGACCTGCCCGAGCGAGCGATCCCCGTTGCAACGGAGGAACAGGCTCGAAGTGACGGCATCGAGCGGCAACGCCTTTCCGGCGCGCGTGTACAGGATGACTTCGTCGTCCTTGCGCTGGAACACGGCACCGCGGGGCACCCGCGGAAATCCGGCGAGCAGCGGCGAGATCTCGTCGGGCCGCCGCTGCCCGCTGGTCTGCACCAGAAACCGGCGGGCTCGGAGGATGCCAGCGAACTCACTGGCCTGGTCGCGGGAAAGGCTGGCCGGCGGATCCTGCGGGTCGTCTCGCGGAGGGTCGAAGGAGAGGAGCAGGGCCAGGACGTCGCGGCTCATCTCCGTGACGTCGCCGGTGAGCCCGTGCCAGACGAACGCAGCGTCCCCACGCGCGTGGAACGAGAGGTACTGCGACATCGCCAGCACGGTCACGGCGCGGCGCAGGATGCTCCCGCGAGCACCGATCGGCAAGCAGGCGCGGGGCCGGCCACGACGGGATTGACGGGCTCGGTCCTTCCTGTTACTTCCTCGCGCCCTCGCGGGGAATCAAGTTTCGGGGAGTGGCTCAGCCTGGTAGAGCACCTGGTTCGGGACCAGGGGGTCGCAGGTTCAAATCCTGTCTCCCCGACCAATAATAAGTAGCTGGATTCGCTTCGGAATTGCT
>VBKQ01000450.1 GCA_005879505.1 Deltaproteobacteria bacterium | reverse complement strand
CGCGAGCGCGGGGGCGGCTCGTTGACCGCGCTGCCGATCATCGAGACGCAGGCGGGCGACGTCTCCGCCTACATCCCGACCAACGTCATCTCCATCACCGATGGGCAGATCTTCCTGGAGACCGATCTCTTCAACGCCGGCCAGCGCCCGGCCATCAATGCCGGCATCTCCGTATCCCGGGTCGGCGGCAACGCGCAGATCAAGGGCATGAAGAAGATCGCCGGCAGCCTGCGCCTCGAGCTTGCCCAGTACCGTGAGCTGGCGGCATTCGCGCAGTTCGGGTCCGACCTGGACAAGTCGACGCAGGAGACGCTCGCGCGCGGTGCCCGCCTCACGGAGATCCTCAAGCAGGGCCAGTACGTGCCGATGCCGGTCGAGAAGCAGATCTTCCAGATCTACGCCGGCACGCAGAAGGACAAGAGCGGCGTGGTCTGGATCCGCAACATCGAGGTATCCGATGTCCAGCGCTACATGCAGGAGTTGATCGACTTCATGGAGACGCGGCACCCGCAGGCGCTCAAGCTCCTGCGCGAGAAGAAGGACCTCACGGACGACGTGCGCGCCGCGCTCGATCAGGCGCTCGAGGAGTTCAAAAGCGTCTTCAGGCCGACGCCCGCGAAGGCATAGATGGCTTCCCTCCGGACCATCCGCAACCGCATCAAGTCGGTGCGGAACACGCAGAAGATCACCAAGGCGATGAAGCTGGTCGCCGCGGCCAAGCTCCGCCGCGCCCAGGACGCGGTGGTGCGGACCCGGCCCTATGCCCAGGCGCTGGAGGAGCTGCTCGGCTCTCTCGCGGGAAGGCGCGCGGCGGCGGAGATCCCGCCCCACCCGCTGATGGAAGCGCGGGAAAACCCCCGCCGCATCGAAGTGGTGCTGCTCACCAGCGACCGCGGCCTCTGCGGCGGCTTCAACTCGAACATCATCCGGCGCGCGCAGCGGTTCCTGGTGGAAGAGGGCGACAAGTACGAGGCGATCCAGTTCTCCACCATCGGGCGGCGCGGGCGCGACTTCGCGAAGAGGCGCGGGATCGAGACCCGCAAGGACTACGTCGGGTTCTTCGGGCGGCTGCGGTATGCGATGGCGAAAGAGGTGGCCGACGATCTGATCGTCGAGTTTCGCGAGCGCAAACTCGATGCCGTCCATCTCCTCTACAACCAGTTCAAGAGCGCCATGTCGCAGGCCATCACCTTCACCCAGCTCCTGCCCATCGTCGCGCCCCCCTCCGCGAAGCGCGAGGGCGAGGGCGAAGGCGGGTTCATCACCCCCGAGCATCTCTATGAGCCTTCGCGGCCGCAGCTGCTCGAGACCCTGATTCCGCGGCAGCTGGCGATGTCGATCTGGCGGGCGCTGCTCGAATCCGAGGCTTCGGAGCACGGCGCCCGCATGACGGCGATGGACTCCGCCACCAAGAACGCAAACGACATGATCGGGCGCCTTTCGCTCGAGTACAACCGCGCCCGGCAGGCGTCGATCACCAAGGAGCTGATGGAGATCGTCTCCGGCGCGGAGGCGCTGAAATGATTGCCAGTCAGGCGTTTCACTAGAGAGAGCGCAGAGGTCACGATGGCAGTTGCACTGAGCGAAACGGCAAAATTGGGCAAGGTCACGCAGGTGATCGGGCCGGTGGTGGACGTCGAGTTTCCAGCCGGGTCACTTCCCGAGATCTTCACCGCCCTGACCGTCTCGAACCCGGGGATCTCCGACAAGTCGGACAACCTGACCATCGAGGTCGCGCAGCACCTCGGGGAGAACACGGCGCGCTGCATCGCCATGGACTCGACCGACGGTCTGGTGCGCGGCCAGCAGGTGAAGAACACCGGCGGCCCGATCTCGGTGCCGGTCGGCAAGGAAGTGCTGGGACGCATCCTCAACGTGATCGGCGAGCCGGTGGACGAGAAGGGCCCGGTCCGCGCCACCCGCAGGCTCCCCATCCACCGCGACCCGCCGGAGTTCCAGGAGCAGGACGTGCGGATGATCCCGTTCGAGACCGGCATCAAGGTCATCGACCTGCTCGCGCCCTATCTTCGCGGCGGCAAGATCGGCCTCTTCGGCGGCGCCGGCGTGGGCAAGACCGTGCTCCTCCAGGAGCTGATCAACAACGTCGCCAAGGAGCGCGGCGGCTTCTCCGTCTTCGGCGGCGTGGGCGAGCGCACCCGCGAAGGCAACGACCTCTACGCCGAGTTCATAGAGTCGAAGATCATCAACCTCGAGGACCTGGAGAAGAGTCAGTGCGTGCTGGTCTACGGGCAGATGAACGAGCCGCCCGGCGCCCGCGCCCGCGTGGGCCTCTCCGCGCTCACCATCGCCGAATATTTCCGCGACGAGGAGGGGCGCGACGTGCTCCTCTTCATCGACAACATCTTCCGCTTCACGCAGGCGGGCTCGGAGGTCTCGGCGCTCCTCGGGCGCATTCCCAGCGCGGTCGGATACCAGCCCACGCTCTCCACCGACATGGGCGAGCTCCAGGAAAGGATCACCTCCACCAAGAAGGGCGCCGTGACTTCGGTGCAGGCCATCTACGTCCCCGCCGACGACCTCACCGACCCCGCTCCGGCAACGACCTTCGCGCACCTCGACGCGACCACCGTGCTCTCGCGGGCGCTGACCGAGATCGGCATCTACCCCGCCGTGGATCCGCTCGACTCGACCAGCCGCATCCTCGACCCCCAGATCGTCGGCGAGCAGCACTACAAGGTCGCGCGGCGGGTGCAGGCGGTCCTGCA
>VBKQ01000460.1 GCA_005879505.1 Deltaproteobacteria bacterium | reverse complement strand
AGGAGCGCGACTACATGTACCGCGCCTTCGCACACGAGCCGACCATGCGGATCAATCTCGGCATCCGCCGGCGGCTCGCGCCTCTGGTGGGCAACGACCGGCGACAGGTCGAGCTGATGAACGCCCTTCTCATGTCGCTGCCGGGGACGCCCGTTCTCTACTACGGCGACGAGATCGGCATGGGCGACAACGTCTTCCTCGGGGATCGCAACGGGGTGCGCACGCCGATGCAGTGGAGCCCCGACCGCAACGCCGGGTTCAGCAGGGCCAATCCGCAGCGGCTGGTGCTTCCGGTGATCATCGACCCCGAATACCACTACGAATCGTTGAACGTGGAGGCGCAGCAGGGCAATCCGAACTCGCTGCTCTGGTGGATGAAGCGCCTGATCGCGATGCGCAAGCGGTTCCAGGCGTTCGGGCGCGGGAGCATCGAGTTCCTCTCCCCGGAGAACCCCAAGGTGTTGGCCTTCATCCGCCGGTTCGAGGAAGAGACCGTGCTGGTGGTGGCGAATCTCTCCCGCTTCACCCAGTACGTCGAGCTGGATCTGCGCAACTTCAAGGGCAACATCCCGATCGAGCTGATCGGAAAGACGCGGTTTCCGACCATCGGCGAGCTGCCGTACCTGCTCACGCTCGGCGAGCATGCGTTCTCCTGGTTCTCGCTGGAAGAGCCGAAGACCGCCGCGCAAGACGCGCGCGAGGCGTCGTACCAGCCGCCGCTGCTCGAAGTCCCGAGCGGCTGGGAGGGCCCGCTCACCGGTGGGGAGCGGTCCTCGCTCGAGATGGTGCTGCCGGCGTGGCTGGAGGGCCGGCGCTGGTTCCATGGGCGCGCGAGGGAAATCTCGCAGGTGCGCATCCAGGACATCGTTCCGCTCGACTCACTGCGTTTCGCCATGCTGGAGGTGGAATTCAGCCAGGGCGAGCCGGAGCAGTACGTCCTTCCCCTGGCGCTGCAGCCGGAGGAGAAGCCCACTCCCGCGCAGGCGGTGATCGCCGTGCTGCGCCGCAGCGACGGCTCGCAGCTACACCTGATCGACGCGCTCTCCGACTCCGCCGCCTCGACTGCGCTCCTCGATGCGATTCGCACCGGCACCCGCAGCCGCGCCGCGGCCGGGCTGCTGGTGGCGTCGGCGCGCCCCGGCTTGCCGGCGGGGGAAGCGCGCCTGTACCGGCAGGAGCATCACGCCGCTTCCGTCCAGTACGGCGACGCGCTCTTGCTCAAGTTCTATCGCCGGCTCGGGGAAGGCATGAGCCCGGAGCTGGAGATCGGCCGGGCCCTCACGGAACGCGCTCCGAATGCGCCGATCGCGCCGGTGTGGGGCGCGATCGAGCTGCGGCCGCGGCGCGGCGAGCCGATCACGATCGCGACGCTCCACGGCTGGGTGCAGAACCAGGGCACGGCCTGGCATTTCTTCCGCGAGGAGCTGCGCCGCTATTTCCAACGGGCCCTGGCCACCAGCGGCGAGTTGAAGCCGCCGCCCCGCCCGTCGGGATCGAGGGTCGATCTCGCGGAATCGGAGGTCCCGGCCGCCGCCCGGGAGATGCTGGGGAGCTCTCTGGTCGCCGCGCATCTGCTCGGGGCACGCACCGCGCAGGTGCACGCCGCGCTGGTCATTCCCGACGATCCGGCGTTCGCGCCCGAACCGTACAGCGCGCTCGATCAGCGATCCGTCTACCAGACGAAGCGCAACCTGACCGGAAAGGTCCTGCGGCAGCTTCGCTCGACGAAGCTGGAGGGGCGTCCCGCCGAGTTGGCGCAGCAGCTGCTCGCGCGCGAAAGCGATCTGTACGCGAGCTTCGAGCCGCTCCTGCGCGGGCGCCTGACGGCGCAGCGCGGCCGGATCCACGGCGAGTACCACCTCGGCAACGTGCTCTGGACCGGCAAGGACTTCGCGGTGGTCGACTTCGGGCAGAACCCGAACAAGCCGCTTCCCGAGCGTCGCCGCAAGCGCAGCGGCCTGCGCGATATCGCCTCGATGCTGCGGTCGCTCGACCTGGCCGCGACCATGGCGCTGCGCGACACCGCCACGGTGCGCGAGAGCGAGCGCGGCGCCGCGGAACCGTGGGCGAAGCTCTGGTCCACCTGGGCGCCGGCCGCATTCCTGGCCGCATACCTGGAAGGCGCCAACAATACGCAACTCCCCGTGCCAACTCGGGTTGGCATGGAGTTGCGTATTGTGTCCCCAGATTATTGGACGACTGCGACCGGGCCGGTCCCGCAGGAGACGGTGCCCAGGTTCAACGATGGTCCGGTGTCCTTCGGAACCACCAGCTCGAACCTGCAGGTCCCTTCGCGGAACTCGACCTCCGCCAGGTGCGCTCCAACTCCCAGGTCTTCGAACCAGAACTGACCCTGCGCGCCCAGGGGGCTCTTCAGCCGCGCGTCGAGCGTGAGCTGGCCGAATGCCGGCACCGTCGGATGGCCGTTCAGCTCGACGCGGATCAGCCCCTTGACGCTGGTCACTCGCTGGACGTCGAACGGCACCAAGGCGCCTCCCCGCGCCGTCGTGGCCACCACCTGCTCGACGGCGCCGATCTGGTAATCGATCGGAATGTCCGCGTCTCCGATGCGCAGGCGGTTCCCATAGTACGGCTGCAGCGAAGGGATGAGGAGATTGCCGCTCCCGTTCGTGCGCCCGATCTCCTGGTTGTTCAGGAATCCGCGCACGCCTTCCAGGCCGGCCACCTGGATGAGCGCGTATCCTTCCCGCACCGGCCGGCTGGCCATCACGTTTCCTTCCACCAGCACCAGGGCGCCGGCCGCCGTGACCGTCCCGCCGTCGCTGCCGGCGGCGCGGTTGTAGTCCGCCAGATAGGTCCCGTAGGGGCCCTGGTACTGGACCTGCCCGATGCCGGCGGCAGGCTGATCACGGTCGAGGGTGGACCGCAGCTGGTAACCCCAGCCCTCGCCGAGTGGCAGGGCCTTCTGCACGCCCGCGCTCGCCGAGCCCGAACGGCTGCCCGCCGTGCCGCTGATGTCACCGCTCGCGCCGCTGCCGAAGCTGTACATCAGCGTAAGAAAGGCGACCCACTCGGGTCCTTCTCCGGGATTGCGCAAGCGCGAGGTGCTGAGCGAGATCGCCAGGTCGTTCGAGACGTGCAGATCGCCCCGCAGCGTCAGCGCGGAGGAGAGCCCGGCGTCGCGCATGGCATTGAGCTGC
>VBKQ01000459.1 GCA_005879505.1 Deltaproteobacteria bacterium | reverse complement strand
CACGACGGTGACGGTTTCCACCACCCCGCGCGCCTGACCTACTGCGGCTGGTTCTGCCCGCGGATTTCGCCGTTCGGGTAGTTGCTGGTGTGGATGTTCGTGTACGTCTCGCCAGCGCGCATCAGTTGGAGCAAGCCGTTGTAGTCTCCGGCGTCGACGCCGATGCCGCCGTCGGACGTGCTGGCGGCCGCCACGTTCGCGGCGGTGAAGGTGCCACTGAACGTGCCAGATGGGGCCCTTGGCACGGTGAACGGCACGGTCACGCCGCCATTCACTCCAGCTGGTCCGACGTGGATGTGCCCGGCATTGGCGTTGGCGGTCAGTCCGGTGAACGTGACCGTGTAGCTCACTGTACCGCCATCGACCGTGTACTCGGCGGCGCCGGTGCCACTGGAAGTGACGCCTCCGGGCTCGTTCGCGGCGTTGAGTGTCGCCCTGAAGTGCGTTGCCGGGTTGGACGATCCACAAGCGGCGAGACCCAACTCCAGCGGACACGCATTCGCGTTCGTACCACCGGAACCGCGTCGCGGGAAGGAGGTTGCTCCTGATTCGCATGCCGGCGCCCGGAACGGACGTTCTGCCGGATGCCTCACGTTTCCGAGCTGAGGCGTCGACAACGGCGTTGAAGATGGTAGCTTCGGCGCCCGGTTTGCAGGAGGACCATATGCGTTTCGCGCCGCTCCTCGTCGTCCTCGCTTGCGGATGCGCCACCTCGTCCTCGTCCGGCCCTCCATCCGGCGGTACCGAGCCTGCGGACGCTAGAGAGCGAGGATGGAGCAGCCCCGATTCCGGGCCTGGCGCGGCGGACGACGGCGGCGCCGCTACCGCTGGAGCTGTCATGGCGGATGGCGGTAGTCCAAAGGTCGCGGTGGTGGGCCCTGCGGATGGCGGGCCGGTCTCAGTGGCGGTTGCGACCCTCGAGCCAAAGAGCGGGAGCAAGGTGACTGGGACGGCTCGCGTCACTCCTTCTGCTTCCGGCGCCGTCGTGCTCGTCACCGTCCAGGACGCCTCCCCCGGCGAGCACGGCGTGCACATCCACGAGAAGGGAGATTGCAGCGACCCGGCGGCGATGAGTGCCGGCGCGCACTTCAACCCCAACCAAGGCGCGCACCACGGCGGACCGAACACGCCGGTGAGGCATGGCGGAGATCTCGGCAACATCAACGTCAATGCGACCGGCGGCGGCCTGCTGGTGGTGACGGTGTCGGACCTGTCGGTGGACAACGTCGTCGGGAGGTCGGTGGTCGTTCACGAGAAGCAGGACGACCTGCACAGCGACCCGGCGGGCAACTCGGGGGCGCGGATCGCTTGCGGGGTGATGCGCGGGGAGTGATTCAGTCTACTTTCCTTCTGGAGAGGACCGTTCAGCGCAAGAGGCCGCTCCAGAATGGATGGGTGCAGCCGCCGTCACCGCTGCTGCCGATGACGGTGCCGTCCGGACCCATGGAAAGGCCGTCGGCCGGAAACTTCAGCGCGCCGCACCGTTCTCCCGCCGCCGAGTAGAGCTCCAGCGTGTCGTGCGGGGAGGCCCCCGCGCGCGGGATCAACGCGTAGCCGCGGCCCTGGCGGATGATCTGCAGATCGTACCGGTCGTGCGATGAAAGCCACGGGGGCACGGTGTCCGCCGACCCGGTTCCGCTGCGGACCGTCGCCGCCCATGAGCCGTCGATCTGGATCGCGGCGCCACCACCGGCCAGCGGGCGCACCGCGGGCTCCGATCCGCCCCTCGCCCCGAGCGTGAACGATTCGGAAATGGCCGACAGGTTCCGGTCGTACCACCGCCCCGAATACGATCCGCCTTGCGCGCTGATGATGAGCGCGCGGTCCTGCGCATCGATCACCCCGGCCGCCGAGGATCCCTTGCCGATCTCCGCCATCGCGACCTGCGCGCCGCGAGGATCGAATCGGCGCGCAGTCAGCTTCGATCCGCAGCGTTCCAGGACGAGCGCCCCACCGGTGGACGCGTAGAAGGCCTCCGGGGCGCACTTGTCGTCGAGGTCCGAGCGGCGCAGGGCCTGCCCGTCGGTGGACCAGACCACGTGACTGCTCCCTTGGGTGGACTGGAACCCCTCCTGCTGTCCGAACAGGTCGCCACCGACGTTGGAGAAGCTGCCGCGCGGATTTCCAGTCGTGCCCCAGATCTGCCAGGTGCCTTTCCAGGAGTCTTCGGACGAGCGGTGCGCCTCCGCCGCGACGTTGCCGGCCAGGTCGCCCGTCGCGTTCCAGCACACGTCACCGCCGCCGTGCGGCATCGTGACCGTGATCGCCCCGCCGAGATCGGCGGGCATGATGCCGCCGCAGCCGGCCGTCGGCGCGCTTCCGCCATCGGCGCCGCCTCCAGTCAGGATACCGCCGTCGGCTCCAGCCACCGGTCCGCCGTCGCCCGAGGGGCCGCCCGAAGCAGTTCCGGACTGGTCTACGGGACCGCACGCGTAGACCGCAAACGCTCCGAGTATCAAGGCCTTCCTGACCATCACCGCCGCTCGGGCGGGACGAAGGCTGCTCATCCGCACAGTGCGGCGCGAGTTTCGCGCCTGCGGACGCACGACCGCACGCCCTGCGCGCGCGCATGCGCCCGCAACCCCGCCCGAGCCTTTTGAACCCGCCCGACCGACTCTAGCCTTGAGTGACCCGGAGGGACCTTGACGCCGGACGTCCGCAACCTGCTGCGCCACTTGCGCGTGCCAGGGCTCGCCTACCGCGACTTCGGCGCAGCGGCGCCTGGATCGATCCGCCGCACCCAGCAGCGGCAGGGGCTCGTCACGGTCGGGCTCGTTTCACTCGTCGCAGGGGTGGGACGCACTGCGCTGTGCACGAATCTGGTTCGCGCCTTCGCGCGGCAGGGCACACGAGCCGGGGTGATCGATGTCGACCCGCAAGGCACCCTGACG
>VBKQ01000458.1 GCA_005879505.1 Deltaproteobacteria bacterium | reverse complement strand
CGGAACGCGGGTCATGTGCTCGACCCCGCCCGCCACCACCAGCTGCGCCGCGCCGCTGACTACCGCCTGCGCGCCGAAGTTCACCGCCTGCAGCCCGGAGCCGCAGAACCGGTTCACCGTGGTGCCGGGCACCTCCACAGGCAGGCCCGCGGCTAGCACGGCGCCGCGCGCGATGTTCATGCCCTGCTCGCCCACCTGCGTGACGCACCCCATGATCACGTCGTCCACGTCCTCGGGATTGACGCCGGCGCGGTCGAGCGCCCCGGTCAGCGTCCGGGCCAGCAGATCGACCGGATGCAACGCGGCGAGCGCGCCCTTGCGCTTGCCACGGGCAGTGCGGACCGCATCGACGATGATCGCTTCTCCCACGGTTGCCTCCCAATCCTCAGGGATGCCGAAATGGATTCTTGCGAACGATGGTCTGGGCGCGCTCGGCGCCGACCGAAACGGCGATCGTCTCGACCCCGACCAGCTGCTCGACGCGCTCGATGTACCGGCGGGTGTTCTCGGGCAGCTCCTCGTATTCGCGCTCGTCGCCCAGCGGCTCCTTCCAACCGGGCAGCTCCTCGTAGATCGGCTGGGCGCGCTCGAGCAGCTCGGGATCGGAGGGGAATTCGCTCACCGTCTTCCCGTTGGGCAGCTTGTACGCGATGGCGATGAGGATCTTCTCGAATCCGGTGAGCACGTCGAGCTTGGTCATCGCCAGTCCAGACAGGCCATTCACGCGCGCCGCGTAGCGCAGGACCAGCGCGTCGAGCCAGCCGCAGCGGCGAGGTCGCCCGGTGGTGGCGCCGAACTCCGCGCCGACGCTGCGCAGCCTCTCGCCGACGGAGTCGTGTAGCTCGGTGGGCAGCGGCCCGTTTCCGACGCGCGTGGTGTACGCCTTGGTGATGCCGATGACCGAGTGGATGGCTGTCGGACCGATCCCGGCGCCCACCGCAGCGTTGCCCGCCACCGTATTGGAGGAGGTGACGTACGGATACGTTCCATGGTCGATGTCGAGCAGGGTCCCCTGGGCCCCCTCGAAGAGCACCGCACGTCCCTTCGCCACCTCGTGCGAGAGGACCTCGCTCGCGTCCCCGACGTAGGGGCGCATGCGCTCGCCCAGCTTCAGCGCCCACTCGACCAGCGGCTGCAGCTCGCACTTGTCGCCGCCGAGCGCCTGGATCTGCGCGTTCGCCTCGCCCACCCGGCTCTCCAGCTTGTCGCGCAGCGCGCTCGCCTTGAGCACGTCGCGGATCCGGATCCCGCGGCGAGCCACCTTGTCCTCGTAGCAGGGGCCGATCCCGCGGCCCGTCGTCCCGATGGCCTTCTGCTTCTCGCGGCCCGCGTCGATGCGCTTGTGGTACGGAAGGATCACGTGCGCGTTCTCGGAGACGACCAGCTGGCTCGGGTCCGAGAGCAGGCCCCGGCTGCGCAGCAGGTCGATCTCGTCCATCAGCGCTTCCGGATCGACCACCACGCCATTGCCGATGATGCACTTCTTGCCCGGGTGCAGCACGCCGCTCGGCACCAGGTGCAGCACTGTCTTCACCCCGCCCACCACCAGCGTATGGCCGGCGTTTGCCCCGCCCTGATAGCGCACCACCACGTCGGCCCAGGAGGTGAAGAGGTCGACCACCTTCCCCTTTCCCTCGTCGCCCCACTGCGCGCCGACGATCACTACGTTGGACATGGGGATTTCCCTATCACGGCGGCGCGCCGCGGCGGTACGCCACCGGCGGCGGCCCGGCTTCGCGCAGCTCGGACCGATCGGACGTCGCTTCCAGGACGCGCTCGATCGTCCCGCCGCCCTGACCGCGCAAGAAGATCGAGATCGAGCGGCCGGTCGGCACGAATTCGCCGCGGGCGATCATGGTCGGAGGAGCCCCGGCGATCACCGCCACCTCCTTCGGCGGGTTGAACAGCAGCCAGTCCTTGGGAGCGGACTGGCGCTCCCAGGTGCCGACGAGCCAGGAGATGTCGGCCCCGGCGGTGGAGAAGGCTGGCGGTGGAGGCGGCCCGGCGTCCACCGGCACCGGCTTGGGGGCGGCGGCGTGCTGCTCTTGTTGCCCGCGCGAGCACGCGAGCAACAGCGTGAGGATCAGCGCGGTCGAGGCTTTCACAACGTGACCTGGTGCACGCTGCGGACGTTGGGGAGCCTGCGCAGTCGATCGAGCACTTCCGGCGGGGCCGGGGTGTCGACGTTGACCAGCGCGATGGCCTCGCCGCTACGGCGGTCCCGGGCGAGCGCGAACTGGGCGATGTTCACCTGCGCCTCGCCGAGAGTGCGGCCGACGTTGCCGATCACGCCGGGCTTGTCGTTGTTGTGCATGACCAGGATGGCCCCTTCGGGGACTGCCTCGAGCTCGAACTTGTCCACCCGGACGAGGCGCGGCTCCCGCTTGCCCACGATCGTGCCCGATACGGCCGTGGTCACTTCCTTGCCACAGCGCAGGCGCACCGTGATGAGGCTGGCGAAATCGGGCGTGTCGCTGGTCTTCACCTCCTGCACCGAGAGCCCGCGATCGCGGGCGAGGGCGGGAGCGGAGACCTCGTTGACCGGCTCCGCCAGGAAGGTGCCGAGGACGCCCTTGAGCACCGCCGCG
>VBKQ01000457.1 GCA_005879505.1 Deltaproteobacteria bacterium | reverse complement strand
AAATCGAGGCGCGTACCCAGGAATGCGTGGCAGTGAGCGCGGACGGCGAGGCGTGGTTCCTGCTCAATGCTTCCCCGGAGGTGCGCGCTCAGATCGAAAGCTTTCCTCCGCTGCACCCGCGCCGGCTGCGCCACTCGCCGATCGAAGGGATCCTCCTCACCAACGGCGATCTCGACCACACGCTGGGCCTGCTCTGCTTGCGCGAATCGTACCCTCTCGTCGTGTACGCCACCGAGGCAGTACGGCGCGGCTTCGTCGAGAACAACGTGCTCTACCGCACCCTGCAGCGGTTTTCCGGCCAGGTGACCTGGCGGGATCTGCCCATCGGCCGCGAGGTGGAGTTGTCGAAGGGTGGCGGAGCCGCGAGCGGGCTCTCGGTCGAGGCGTTCGCCGTACCGGGAAAGGTTCCCGTCCACCTCGAAGGGCTCGGCCATGCGTCCGGGGGCGGAGATAACGTCGGCTTTCGCATCCGGGAGCGCCACTCCGGGCGGATCCTCGTCTATCTCTCCGCGGTCGGCCGCCTGACCAGTGAGATCGTCGCCGCTGCCGAGGGAGCCGACTGCCTCTTCTTCGACGGCACGTTCTGGTCGGAGGATGAGCTGCGCGAGCTCGGAGCGTCGGACAAAAGGGCCGCGGAGATGGCTCACCTGCCGATGGATGGTGAGGGGGGAAGCCTCGCCGCCCTGAGCGGGCTGCCGACGCCCTGGCGCATCTACATCCACCTGAACAACACCAATCCGGTCCTGCGCACGGACTCGCCCGAGCGCGCGGCCGTGGAGCGCGCCGGCTGGCGGATTGCCCGGGACAGAATGGAGATCACCCTGTGATGCAAACGGACGAGCGCCACCGGCTCTCCAGCGAGGAGTTCGTTGGCTGGCTGCGGCGCGAAGGCGAGCGGCGCTACCACGACCGGCACCCGTTCCACGTGCTCATGCACGATGGAAACCTGACCAAGGCACAGCTGCAACAGTGGGTGCTCAATCGCTACTATTATCAGAGCCGCGTGCCCATCAAGGACGCGATCATCCTCTCCAAGTCGGAGGATCCCGGCTTCCGCAGGACGTGGATCCAGCGCATCCACGATCACGACGGAGATCGCGAAGGCGAGGGCGGGCTGGCCCTCTGGCTGCGCCTCGCCGAGGGAGTGGGGCTCGACCGGGAAGAGGTGGCCAGTTTCAGGTCTGTCCTCCCGGGCGTCCGCTTCGCTTGCGATGCCTACGTCCAGCTCGTCGAGCGGGTGAGCCTGGTGGAGGCCGTCGCCTCGTCGCTCACGGAGAGCTTCGCGCCCGACCTGATGTCCAGACGGATCGCGGCCTGGGAGAAGCACTACCCGTGGGTCCGGGCGGACGTGCTCGAGTACTTCCGCACGCGAGTCACGCGGGCGCGGCGAGACTCGGGGATGGCGCTGGAGTTCGTCTGCCGGAACGCGACCACCTACCAGCTTCAAGAGCGTTGCGTCGCGGCGCTTATCCGCAAGACCGAGATCCTCTGGCACCTCCTGGACTGCCTTCTGCCCGGCTCGGCGGCAGCGCCGGACGGGACCCGGCCAGCGCCATGATCCCGCCGGACGCCAAACCAGCCCTCGCTGCAAAGGCGCGCCTGCGATTCGACCAGACGTCGGGAGGGTACTTGCTCCTGTACCCGGAGAGGGGGCTGGCCCTGAACGCGACCGCCGCGAGCATCCTCAAGCTCTGCGACGGCGAGCTTACCGTCGACGGCATGGTGGAGAAGCTGCAAGGGGAATACCTCGACCGATCCGCAGAAGAGCTTCGCCGGGACGTCCTCGAGTTCCTCGAGGAGATGGCCAGGCGCGGCCTCGTGCAGGTGCCCGGATGAGCTCCGCACCCCGACCCTACACGCTCATCGCCGAGCTCACGTACGCCTGCCCCCTCCATTGCGTCTACTGCTCGAATCCGATCGATTTCACTCGCCACCACGACGCGCTCGACGAGGCCGACTGGCGGCGTGTCTTGCGCGAGTCCGAGAAACTGGGCGTGGTGCAGGTCAACTTCACCGGCGGCGAGCCGCTGCTGAGATCCGATCTCGAGGCGCTCATCGCGGAGGCGCGTTCGCTCGACCTGTACAGCAACCTGATCACCAGCGGGATACCCCTCGAACGCGAGCGTCTCGAGCGCTTCCGCCGGCTCGGCCTCGACAACGTCCAGGTATCGATCCAGGACGCGCGGCCGGACGAGTCGGATCGCATCGCCGGACGCGAGGCGTTCCATCGCAAGCTCGAGGTGGCCCGCTGGGTGAAGGAGCTGGGGTTCCCATTGACCGTGAACACGGTCCTGCACCGGCAGAACCTCGAGCGCATTGGCGAGGTCATCGCGCTCGCCGAGGAGCTGCACGCCGACCGCCTCGAGCTGGCCAACACCCAATACCTCGGGTGGGCCCACAGGAACCGGGCCGCGCTCCTCCCCACCCAAGCACAGCTCGAGGGGGCGCGCTCCGTCGCCGCCGCAGCTCGGGCGAGGCTGGAGGGGAGGATGGAAGTGGTATTCGTCGTTCCCGACTACTACGCCCAGTTTCCCCCTGCGTGCATGGACGGCTGGGGCCGGCGCTTCATGGTCGTTTCGCCCGACGGGCTGCTTCTCCCCTGTCTTCTCGCCCACACGTTGCCCGGACTTTCTTTCGGGAACGTTCGCGAGCGTTCCGTCGAGGAGCTGTGGTCCTCCTCGCCCGGCCTTGCGGCCTTCCGCGGCGAGTCCTGGATGCCGGAGCCGTGCCGGAGCTGCGAGCGGCGATCGATCGACTTCGGC
>VBKQ01000456.1 GCA_005879505.1 Deltaproteobacteria bacterium | reverse complement strand
AGCACTCCGCCCAGCGCCAGCGGTTCGCGGAGATGGCGTGCGATGAGCGCGGCGATCAGGCCACCGATCACGGTGCCGCCGGCGCGCTGCAGGGCGCGACGCACGGTTGCGATCGCGTGCGGCTGAAGCACGAGGACGACGGTCACCGTCACCCAGTAGCTGCGCTCGAGCCGGAGCGCGGTCGCCAGGAGCTGTGCAAGGGTGGCGACGAGGGCGACGCGCAGGGCGTGGTGCAGCTCGGTCGACCCCTTTGCGAACGCATCGCGCAGGGAAGGTGCCTCTTCCGGGAAAGACAGGGCTTCGTGTGGACGGGGACCTGGACCGCGGCCGCGCAGTGCCTCGACGGAGTGCAGTGCCTGCCGGATTTCATCCGCGACGCGCGAGAAGAGCACTGCGGGATTGAGCGATGCGTCGAAGCGCGGCGCGACGACCGCCTCGGAGGGGCCCTCTTCGACCATGGCCTCGGCGATGGCATAGAGTGCCCGGCTGACGTCCGCGAGCGCCTCTCCGGCGTGAGGCGGCAACGGCTCGTTCCTTTCCGCGCCGGCGCGCAGCGCCTCGAGCAGCGCAGCGAGATCGCCGAGGAGGAGCTCGAGGATTTCGTACAGCACGAGGAGCTGGAACCCGCGTCCGGTCTCGCCGTGGCGTCCTGCGCGGGCAACCGCCAGCGCCTCCCGTGCGTCCTCCAGCGTTTCGCGCGCGCGGCGCCGCAACGGAACCAGCGATTCCCACTTCGCGGCGTCCGCTGGAGACGACGCGACCTTCGCCGCGGCCGCCGCAACGTCCCCGACCGCCATCCAGGAGGTGGCGACCGCCGCGCGTACTGGGTAGTAGGGACGGAAGGGCCAGAACGCGACGGCGAGCAGGATGGCGAAGAGCGAGCCGGAAACGAACAGCCCGGCACGGACCAGGCTGTCGGCCAGGTGCGCCGGGGAGCCTTCGGTGATGCAGACCATGGTCAGCGCGAGCACGCCGATGGTCGCGGCGGTGTCTCCGTAGACGCGGATCAAGCTGCAGATCATCGCGAAGGTGAACAGCGTGGGAATCGCCGCCCACGGGGTGAGGCCGGCCAGTCCGCCGGCGAAGGTGGCGAGGGCGCCCATCAGCGCGAAGGTTCCCATGGCGGCCGCGCGCGTCGGGTAGGGTCCACCCGGGTCCGACAGCATCGTGAGCCAGCCGCCGAGCCCCGCCCAGACCAGCTCGGGCCGGCGCAGGACCCACCCCACGACCAGGGGCACCGTCATCGCGGTCGCCACGCGCAGGCCTTCGAGCCACTGCGGGCGCATGGCTTCGAACGCCAGCGACCCGCGCACGTGGCCCGCGATCCGCGCCCGCAGTGAGTGGAGGGCTATCCTTTCCGCAGCACCATCTCCCAGACGCCGGCCTGCGTCTCACGCGAGGAGAGCACTTCGTTTCCCGTCTGCTCCGCGTTGCGCCGGATGTCCGGCACGGCCGGCCGGTGATCGACGAGGACCACCAACTCCGCCCCGGGCTTCAGGCGGGACAACGCGTACTTCGTGCGCGCCCAGGTGAGCGGGCAGAGCAGCCCGCGCAGGTCCAGCGTCTCCATCAGTGCTCGTTCGCCAGCAGCTCCTCGTACAGTTTCGCCGAGAGCAGCTCGGCCGCCTCGCCCGGTGCGCTCAATTCGATCTCGATCATCCATCCCTTCTCGTGCGGGTCCTCGTTGATTCCCTCCGGGGCTTCCACCAGGGCGCTGTTGATTTTCGTCACCTTGCCGCTCAACGGGGCGAACAGCTCGCTCACGGCCTTGGTGCTCTCCACGACACCGAATGGCTGTCCCTTGGTCACCGCCGTGCCCGCCTCCGGCAACTCGAGGTAGACCACGTCGCCCAGCTGATCCTTGGCGAACTCGGTGATGCCGACGGTCGCGGTGTTGCCCGCGATCCGCGTCCACTCGTGCTCTTTGGTGTAGCGGAGGGTGTCAGGATAGCTCGCCATGGAGGCCTCTCTGGAATCGCCAGACGGCGCTCTTGCCGTCCAGCGACAGGCTGGTGTTGCCGATCCGCGCGGTCGATCGACCCGCGTCGCGCCTCAGGCGCAGATGCGCGGCGAGGATGCCGGCGGGAGTCCCGGGCGGTGCGGAGCTGAGGCGCAGGTCGGCTTCTTCAACCCGCAGAGCGCGCGACCTCCACCGCTGCAAATCGGTCGGGGCCAGCGCGATCTCCAGCGCCACCACGTCCTCGAACATCCCTTCGGCGCGATCTCGCAGCATTCCGCAGCTCGCCGCATATCGCGTCAGCGCGTCGGATCGGACGATGCCCGGATGGGCCGGCGGCAGCTCCGGGTGGAACCCGCGGAAGAACGCTGGCACGTACTCCATCACCCACTCGGCGAGACCTTCCAGCGGCTGTCCGGATCGCAG
>VBKQ01000426.1 GCA_005879505.1 Deltaproteobacteria bacterium | reverse complement strand
GTTGAGCAGCCGGTACCGCTCTGCCTTGGAGAGCGCGCGTGGAATGGCCTCGCTGGAGATCGGCTTGAGCTGCCGCATGACGCCTCCCGATCAGGTCCTCGGACTGAGGATGCGAAAGAGCTTTCGGAGCGGATCGTACATCTCGTCGACCACCCTTTCTTTCAGCGGGATGATCGCGTTGTCGGTGATGTTGATCTCTTCCGGACAGACCCGGGTGCAGCACTTGGTGATGTTGCAGTACCCGATGCCATGCAGCTCCTTGAGCTGCCCGGCCCGCTCTTCGACGTCGAGCGGGTGCATCTCCAGCGCCGCGGCGTAGGCGAAGAAGCGCGGGCCGATGAACGGCGTGGGCGGCTTGTGCTCGCGGATCACGTGGCAGACGTCCTGGCAGAGGAAGCACTCGATGCACTTGCGGAACTCTTGCACGCGCTCGATGTCCCGCTGCGCCATCCTCCAGGTGCCGTCGGGAGCGTCGGGGGCGCGGGGGCGGAACTTCTTGATCTGCTTCTTCACCTCGAAGTTCCAGGAGACGTCGGTCACCAGGTCGCGGATCTTCGGAAACGCCCTCATCGGCTCGATGATGACCGGCTGTTCGAGCGGCAGATCGCTCAGACGGGTCATGCACATCAGGCGCGGCAGGCCGTTCACCTCCGCCGAGCAGGAGCCGCACTTTCCCGCCTTGCAATTCCAGCGCACCGCCAGATCGTTGGCCTGCTCGGCCTGGATGCGGTGCACGGCGTCGAGCACCACCATCCCCTCCGCGACCTCGGTCGCGTAATCGCGGAAATCTCCGCCTCGCGCGTCGCCGCGCCAGATGCGGAAGGAGGCCTTCATTTCATCTCCTCGATGATCTGCTTCAGGGCCGCGGGCATCTCCGGGATCGGCTCGCGCTGGACGCGCATCTCGCCGGAGCTTCCGCGGGAGATCACGATGTTGACGCGGCCGAGCTCGGCGACTTTCTCGGGGAAGTCCTCGCGGAAGTGCGCGCCGCGGCTCTCCTTGCGCTCCATCGCCGAGCGCGCGATCGCTTCCGAGACGGTGAGCAGGTTGTGCAGGTCGAGCGCGGTGTGCCAGGCCGGGTTGTAGGCGCGGTTGCCGCCGATGCGGATGTGCCGCGCGCGGTCGGCGAACATCGCCAGCGCGTCGAGAGCGTGCGCCATCTCGCCTTCGTTGCGCACGATGCCCACCAGGCCCTGCATCGACTTCTGCAGATCCTGCTGCACCTGGAAGGGTCCGCCGTCCGCGCCGCTGCCCATTCCATCCTCGAACGGCTGCAATGCCCGCCGCTCCGCCTCCTCCACCTGTGCCTCGCCGATCTGCGCGGCGCGGTTCTCCTTCGCGAACCGCGCCGCATGCGCGCCCGCCCGCTGGCCGAAGACGAGCAGGTCGGAGAGCGAATTGCCGCCCAGCCGATTGGCGCCGTGCAGCCCGGCCGCGCACTCCCCCGCGGCGAAGAGCCCGGGCACGGTGGACATCTGCGTCTCCGCATCGACCCGCACGCCTCCCATCATGTAGTGCGTGGTCGGCCCCACCTCCATCGGCTGCTCGGTGATGTCGATGTCCGCCAGCTTGAGGAACTGGTGGTACATGCTGGGCAGCTTCTTGCGGATGTGCTCCTTCGCATCGGACAGCCGCCGCTTGAGCCAGCTGATGTCGAGGAAGACCCCGCCATGCGGGCTGCCGCGGCCCTCCCGGATTTCGCGGACGATGCATCTGGCCACGTGGTCGCGCGTGAGCAGCTCGGGCGGCCTGCGCGCGCTCTTGTCGCCCTGCGTGTAGCGGAACCCTTCCTCTTCGCTGTCGGCGGTCTGGCTGCGATAGTTTTCCGGGATGTCGTCGAAGAGGAACCGCTTGCCCTTGCTGTTGAGCAGCACTCCGCCTTCGCCGCGCACGCCCTCGGTGACGAGGATGCCCTGCACGGAGGGCGGCCAGATCATCCCGGTGGGATGGAACTGCACGAACTCCATGTCCATCAGTTCGGCGCCGGCGTCGTACGCGAGCACGTGGCCGTCGCCGGTGTACTCCCAGGAGTTGCTGGTGATCTGGTAGGCCTTGCCCACTCCCCCGGTGGCGAGGACGACCGCCCGGGCGCGAAACACATGGAAGAACCCGCGCTCCCGGTCATACCCGAACGCGCCGGCCACCCGCTCGCCGTCCTTGAGCAGCGAGAGCACCGTGTGCTCCATGTGCACGTCGATGCCCTGGTGGATGCCGTGATCCTGCAGCGTCCGGATCATCTCCAGCCCGGTGCGATCGCCCACGTGCGCGAGGCGCGGGTAACGATGGCCGCCGAAGTTGCGCTGGAGGATGCGGCCGTCCTTGGTGCGGTCGAAGAGCGCGCCCCAGGCCTCCAGCTCGCGCACCCGCGCCGGCGCCTCCTTCGCGTGCAGCTCGGCCATCCGCCAGGAGTTCAGGTACTGCCCGCCGCGCATGGTGTCGGCGAAGTGGACCTTCCAGTTGTCGCGCTCGTCGACGTTGGCCAGGGCCGCGGCGATCCCGCCCTCCGCCATCACCGTGTGCGCCTTCCCGAGCAGCGACTTGCAC
>VBKQ01000425.1 GCA_005879505.1 Deltaproteobacteria bacterium | reverse complement strand
CCGCCCTGATCGGGAGGTGTGCGTAGTTGGACTACAGGAACAGCAGACTCTCCGGAGACAACCCGGAAAGGGACGGGCGATCTAACAGGTTGGACGGCTTCATGCAAGGTGCGGTCCGCCCACACCTCGAGCAGGCAGGCTAGCCCAGCGGCTTGCCGGCGCACCGCGTTCGTCCGCCGCATGCGCTTTCAAACGAAATTGTCGCCGCACGCGCGCCGAACGACGAAACCGTGCGGCGCGCGCCCGATCTCTCGAGAGCATTTCCGAGTGAAACCCGCCGCGCTTGGGCAGCGGCAGCAGGATTGCACTTACAGCGCGGCGAATCCTGCGAGGTGCACTGTGCCGGAAGAGCGTGAGAAGCGTGAGCCGACGGAATCCTCGACGACGGCGCCGGACCCTGCGGTGGCCGCCCGCGTCCTGGCGCGCTCCTTCTACAAGGAGCTGAGGTCGAGAGGCTATGGCCCGAACCAACTTCTCGCCGTGTCCAGCGAGCTCATCGGGCTGGTCACGCAGGATCTCAAGAGCGACCGCGAGGGCCTCTCGCGCGCGGCCTGAGCCCCAGCGGCCCGACTGACGACGGCGTCGAATCGCCGGCAAGTCACGACAATTCCGTCGATTTCCTCGACTTCGACGGATCAGGGCCGGATCGCAGGGGCTCGTGTGGGGGCTGCTTCATCGCACCATCTCTCGCGCTCGACGCGCCGCGAACTTGATCCTTTCCCGCGCGCGCCGATGCTGAAGGACATGTCCGAAGACGCCGACCGCCCTTCCTTGGAAGCCCGGGTGGCAGCACTCGAATGGGAAGTGCGTCAGCTCCGCGCCGAGATGATCCGTGTGGGGAGAGAGAGGAATCCGTCCGCCCCGGCGCCCGCCCCTATCGTCGAAGCGCGCCTGGAACCCGCTCCGCGGTCCCGCCCGTCTGCGGCTCCGATTCCCGAGGCAGCACCACGCCTTTCGCCAGCTGCGGTGGCGACGCCGCGGCTCGATCTCGAAACGCTGGTCGGCCGGTACGGAATGCTCGGGCTCGCGACCCTGCTCGCGCTCGCTGCCATCGGCACGTTCGTGAGCTGGGCGATCGCGCACGGTCTCCTCGGACCCACGGTTCGGGTGGCGATCGGGCTCGTCGCCTCGGTCGCCATTGCCATCGGCGGTGTGAAGCTCCGCCCGCGCTCACGCTCCTTCGGCGACTGCCTGCTTGCGCTCGCCCTCGCCGCCGTGCACGTCTGCGCTTGGGCAGCGGGCCCATCGCTGGGGCTCGTGCCCGCGCCGCTCGCCCTTGCCTTCTCCGCGGCGGCCTCCGTCGCGCTCGGCGCCTTCGCACTCGTGGAAGCCGACGAACCGCTCTGGTGCGTCGGATTCGGAGGCGCGACGGTCGCACCCTTCGTCACCAGCACGGGCCAGGGAACGGCGCCCATGCTCGCCGCCTATGCCGCTGCCGTCCTGGTCGCCGCGGGGTCGGGGCTGGGCTCGCGGCTTTGGTCCATCGCGGGCTGGATCTTCGCTGCCGGCGCCGCGCTGTTCGTGGTGGTGCTGCTCGGCATGCCTGCATCGCAAAACGCGCCATTGCTCGCGCTCGGGTTGCCGCTCGTCGCCGCCGGATTCGGCGTGCTCCCGTTCGCCCGCGGTGAAGTACTGCGGCCCCGTTTGCGCGCCATGGGCCTGCTTGCGGGCATCGCCGCCCTTCGCCTCGGGTTCGCGCCGCTTCCATGGATGGGCCGGGTGGGAGCGGCCATCGCATGGTTCCCGGGCTGTTCCTCGGCGCGCTCGGCGCCGCCCTCGATCTCGACGCCGCCCCCGCCTTCGGTGTCGCGTCCGTGATCCTGCTCGCATCCGCCAAGCGGCGGTCCGAGGGGGTGCGCGACGCGCTCGCCGCGAGCACCTGGGCAGCGGCGATGGTCGCGACCTGGCTCACCACCCGTACGGTTCCGACGCTCGCGGTCACCTCCCTCGCCTGGGCGTCGGTCATCCTGGTCTGGCTCGGCCTCTGGATCCCGAGCCCGAGCTGGAGCTGGACCTCGCGCATCTCGCTCGCGATCGCCAGCCTCTGGGGGCTATCGCTCGTCTCCAGCCGGCCCCCGTACGCAGCCCTTCCGTTCACGACGCTGGAATCGGCCGCCTCGTTCGCGGTTGCCTTGGCCTGGGCCGCCGCGCTCCACGCCGCGCGCACGGACGGCGAGATCTCGCGCATGTCCGCGTGCATCGGCCTCGGCGCGTTCGCCTTCCTCTGGGGCCACCTGGAGCTGGAGCAGGCGATCTCGCCGAGTGCCTCGTCGCTGCTCCTCATCGGATACTACGCCGTGAGCAGCGTCGGCTTTGTCGGTTTGGGGCGAGCCCGGCGCTCGCCGCATCTGCGCCGCCTCGGTCTCGCGCTCGGTCTCATCGCGGCGTTCCTCGCGCTTCGCGGCGCGTGGCAGCTGCCAGATGCGGGCACGCGCATCGCTGCCTACCTCGTGGTCAGCGTCTTCCTGCTCGGCATCGCCTGGTGGTACCGGCAGCCGGACGAGGAGGCACTCCCCGCGCAGACGCTGCACTGAGCCTCTACGACTCCGCCGGGCGCGCGCCCCCCTCTTCCTGCGGCAGGTGGCACTTCTTGTACTTCTTGCCCGATCCGCATGGGCAGGGATCGTTGCGGCCCACCCGGGGTCCGGCGCGAATGATCGGCGCGGTCTGGTTCTGCACCACGGTACCGCCTTGTCCGCCCGCCGCGGTCGGCGCCTCGCCGTGCGTCTCGATGGTCGGCTGCGCCCGCCGCTGCGGGAGAGGCGGCAGCGCGGTGGAGGCGCGTGCTTGCGCCGGCTGGACCGCGGCCTGGGGCTGGACGGGCTCGACGCGCATCACCATCGAGACGGTGCTCGCCGCGATGCGCCCCTTCATGATCTGGAAGAGCTCGAAGCCCTCCTTCTTGTACTCGATCTTCGGATCCTTCTGACCGTAGCCGCGCAGGTGGATGCCCTGGCGCAGGTGATCCATCTGCAGCAGGTGGTCCTTCCAGAGCTGGTCGATGGTGTTGAGGTAGAGCCATTGCGTATAGAGGCGGAAGTCGTCGCCCAAGGCCTCGAACTTCGCCTTCAGCTTCTTCTCCACCACGTTGAAGATGTCGAGCTGCAGCTTCTCCTTGTCCGGCGCGGCGCCCTCGAAGCTCATGTCCACGTTGAACTGCTCGCGCACCCGCGTCTGCAGCGCCTTGGTGTCGAACTCGTCGTTCTTGCCCCGCGGGACCGCCTCGTCCACGATCTCGATGATCAGGTCTTCGATCAGGTCGTAGAGGTGCTCCTCCTGGTCCTTCCAGGTGACCATCTTCTCGTGCCGGGTCTTCTTCTTCGTCTTCGGGTCTTCGGTGAACCAGATCAGGGGCACGCCGGCGCCGGACGCCAGCACTTCCTTGCGCATGCCGTAGATGGTCTTGCGCTGCTGGTTCATCACGTCGTCGTACTCGAGCAGGTTCTTGCGGATGTCGAAGTTCTGTCCCTCGACGCGCTCCTGCGCCCCCTGGATGGCCTTGGTCAGCCAGGGGTGCTCGATCGGCTCGTTCTCCTGCACGCCGAACGTATCCATCAGCTTCGCGATGCGGTCGCTGGCGAAGATGCGCATCAGGTCGTC
>VBKQ01000406.1 GCA_005879505.1 Deltaproteobacteria bacterium | reverse complement strand
GCCGATTTCGCCTTTGCAGACGTGCTCATGGCGGTCAACCCGAGCGCCGAGCGGCTTCATCGAATCGTTCAGGTGGAAGGCCTTGAGCAGTGCGACACCCAACACCCGGTCGAACTGCCCGAAGGTCTGATCGTACCCGCGATCGGTGGAAATGTCGTACCCGGCGGCGAACACGTGGCACGTGTCCAAACAGATGGCGACGCGCTCCGGGCTCCGCACCCGGTCGCGGATCTCGCGCAGTTCCTCGAACGTCCTCCCCAGCGCGCTGCCTTGGCCGGCCGCCGTCTCCAGCAGCACCATGCACCTTCCCTTGTGCGCGGCGAACGTCCGGTCGAGCGCCTCCGCCACGGCCGCGAGGCCGCGCACGGTCTCGGCGCAAGAGCCCGGGTGGACGATCAGGTACGGGGCGCCGATGCGGTCACAGCGTTGCAGCTCGTCGATGAACGCCTCGATCGACTTCTCGCGCAGATCGCCGGACACGCACCCGAGGTTGATCAAGTAGCTGGCGTGGACGCTGGCGGAAAATCCCGCCGACTTCGCGGCGGCGTGGAAGAGGGCAACGTCGGGCCCGGTGATCTCCTTCGACCGCCACATCCGGCTCGACTTCGTGAAGATCTGGAGGGCCTCAGCCCCGTCCGCAAGCGCGCGCGGGAACGCTTCGTGCAGTCCGCCTGAGGTAGATTCGTGGGCGCCGAGCCTCATGAAGGCGCCTCTATAAAGTGCGCTTGCATCCGCGCACAAGTGAGATTCTTGCCCTCCAACCCGGCGGGCTTCTTCTGCCGGTTGACTGAGCGTCTGGCGCATGCACAGTCTGCTGGTGTGGGGCGGCGAGCATCGGGATGACGAACACCGGGACAGAGCAAAACGGGCGTCCTTCATACCCCCGAGTGCGGGCACCCGTGTATTTCACCCGCACCGTTTTGCGCTTTCTCCGCAGCAGCAGCCGCATCGATCCGGGCCTCGGCGGCGTGCGCGTCTACACCGATGAGAAGACGAAAGTCGGTTCGCGCCTGGAAATCGAGGTCTTCCTGCCGGACGGGACGAGCGTCGCCTGCACGACAGAGGTAGCCTGGGTCGAAGAGCTCCCCGCGGGAGCTGCGGCTCGCCATGACGTGGGCCTCCAGATCCTCGCGATCCATCCGCACGATCGCGAGCGCCTCTCCAAGGTGCTCGAGCCGACTTGACGTTTCGTCGAGGAGGGCGAGCCGCCTTCACGACCTGTTTCGGTAATTGTGACGGGCTTCCTCGAGGAAGCAGAGGGCGGGCACTCTCTTCGACCGACCATACTGGCCCTTTGACTGTCCGCAGATACGCGGTCTTGCATACGCCGCCGAACGGTCCAGGTGAAACCCTCTGTAAAAATGCTGGTGGAGTGCGTTCTTGAATCCCCCGATTCTTACCGGGAAACCCAACTGTCTGCGGCGAAGCAATTCGTGAAAAAGACGTACCCCACTCTACGCAGGCGCGAACGCGGAGTGTCCACTGGTTGGCAAGCGCGTTGCTAGGTGGTTTCGACGGGTTCCCTCGAAGTCGAGCGGGCGCAGGCCGTACGCGAGGTGGACATGTTGCAACTCCCGAAAGCAAGCCTTGGCCGCTCGCACCGCGCACACGAAGGCCCGGAGAGCCCATGATCGCTACGGGAGAAGCACCCGTCCCGCCGGATACTACGAGCACGTCCCGCGCGACCGTGGAACTTGTCGATGCGAGCGCAGAACCGCACGACGGCTCACAGGCGAGCGCTGTCGCCTCGCTGTCGGAGGAGCCCTCTCCCGTCGCCGCAGCGACGGCGCTCGTGGTCTGCCCACCGGCGAACAGCCAACCAGCGGCGATCCCGGCGAGCGCGGTCGATCCCGCCGACATCCTCCCCGCGGCGCTGGCGGAGGAGGCCTACGAGCTGATCTCCGACTTCTCGACCCGGTTCCGGCTGTCGGTGAAGCGTGGCCTCGACGTAACGTTTGCGGCCGCGGCATTGCTAGTGCTCTCGCCGCTTCTCCTGCTGATCGCGGCGATCATCAAATTGACCGATGGCGGCCCCGTCTTCTTCGCGCAGCAGCGGGTCGGCTTGCGCTACCGGTCCTTCCGGATGCTCAAGTTTCGATCGATGGTCGTCCACGCTGAGAGCTTGAAGCCCAAGCTGCAGCTCGTGAACGAGTCGAACGGGCCCGTCTTCAAGATGCGGCGAGACCCGCGGGTGACCAGGGTCGGACGCATCCTTCGCAAGTACTCGCTCGACGAGCTGCCTCAGTTCATCAACGTGCTGCGCGGGGACATGAGCCTCGTGGGCCCGCGCCCATCGCTCGAGATCGAGGTCGCACGGTACGAACCGTGGTATTTCCGCCGGTTCGCCGTGCGGCCCGGTCTCACCTGTTTCTGGCAGATCTGCGCCCGCCGGTACCGGATACCTTTCGACGACTGGATGCGGCTCGATCTCAAATATGTCGATCAGTGGAGCCTGCGACTCGACCTCATGCTGATCGTCCGCACGTTCTCGGTCGTGCTCGGCGGAACG
>VBKQ01000405.1 GCA_005879505.1 Deltaproteobacteria bacterium | reverse complement strand
CAGTGCCTGCGCGGCGAGCTATCGCAGCGCGCCTGCCCACCACCTCCAGGTGCAGGTATGGGCGCCATCGGCCGGATTGCTCCTGGTTTCCATCGATAGTGGAAGTTGCTGGATGATGGTTCCGTCCGCTCCCTGCGTGACGTCCCGTGTGTCGCAGGTCCCCACTGCGATCGGGAAATCGCGCGAGCCGCAGGACGTACCATCTTGCGCGAAGACTTCAACGCGCTGGCTGCATGTGACTTGATGCGCGCCGTAGGGCAGTGCGACGTAGGCACGCCCGCCGCGGGTGATCTCCAATTTCACGTCGCGGCGGGAAATCATCCACTCAGGCGCGGCGCTTGCGGTGGTGCTGCCGCTCGGGACGACGACGAGCACGAGTGCGTGAAAGGTCCGGTCCCAGTCTATCCGGCGGACGAGAAGTCCTCCGCCGATAAGGGGCGACGTCTCGAGCTGGGTCACTGTACCGGCGCTGAAATCCTTGAGAAGAACGAACTCTCCCGTAAGCGGCGTGCCGTCTTGCTCGAACCATTGACCTGACACGTACCCGTTTCCGTACTTCTGGGTGCCGTCTGTGATCACGAGCGAACGCCCAAGTGAATCGACGCCAGCACCGAACACTGCACCTCCCGAAGCAAGCGGCTTTGGCCCCCACTTCACGTCGAAAGGCTCCCCGCCTCCTGTAAACATCGTCGCGACGTGCTCTGTTGAGTCCGTGCGGGCAATCCTCAGATTGCCGGCGACCAAAACACCACCTGCAGGATTAGCGGCCGCTGCGACATGGTCGCCCAAACGGGATCCGCCACGAAGACTATCGCCAAGGCTGTTCCAGCGCGGGATCCCGATGAAGTCCTTCGGCGCGACGTAGCCTCCTTCAGTGGTAACCGCAACGAATCCGACAGGCTGATGAAGCGGATTCGTCTCCCATTCCTCGGATGGGTAGGTTTGAAGCAGTTTACCCACCGGCGTGACGAAAAGGATCCCTGAACCGTGACTGTCGACCAGGTTGATTGAAACGGGGAAGGCTAGTGTCCCGAGCCCGTCGGTGGTGCCAGGCAGACACCTATCTCCCTGCTGCACAACATACTCGAGCATCGGTCCTTGTGCCGGTGGCTCGATCCCTGCGCATGGATTTGCGGGAATGACGCTCGGGGCGTCGTCGCCGCTTCCACCGTCCCGACTCGCAGAAGGGGATGTAGTCCCGCAGCCTAATGTCGTGCAAATCGCCACGCAAACAATGGCTCGGCGCATGGTCGGGCCCCCCACAGCGCTTCAAAGGGTAAGCACGACAGGCCTTACAAGCCCTCCCGACGGAGAGTGGCGAGCCGCATCAAGAGCTTCAAAACTCAAGATGTGATAGGTCCAGAACTGCGCTTTTGTTCTTCTTACGATAGGTTCTGTTGAGGGCGGAACGCTACTTCGCACCGGGCAAGGCCGCGCTGCTCTCCGTCGGCGAGAAGATCGACACCCGAAGCGCCGCCGGTCGCTTGGTGCTCAACGTGCTCGCCTCTGTCAGCCAGTGGGATCGGGAGGCGATCGGAGAGCGAACGCCATGGCCATGCAGCACCAAACGCCCGGGCAAGAGGGCGGCGCCGGTGATGGCGGATCGGCTCGGTTCCCGAACGGCTCCGTGATCTACCTGGTCGGCGCCGACCAACGAGGACGAGCGCCAGAAGCTGCTCGGGCAGAAGTTCGTGCTGGTAGTGATCGACGAGGCCCAGGCCTTCGGCATCGACCTGCGGCAGCCCGTCTACGGGGTCCTGAAGCGGCCGTGGCGGGCTACCGGGGAACCATCGTCCTGACGGGGACGCCCGGGAACCTGATCAAAGGGCTCTTCTTCGACGTGACCAATGGCAGGGAACCCGAACAATCTCTCCCTCGGGCGGCGGTGATGAGCAAGGCTCAGTACCTTTGCACACGGAGGACCTGCTGCCCTGCCGTGGGCCGAACGGGCTTGACCTTGCCCGGCTCTCTCTTGCCGTCCGGCGTCGGCCACGTACTTTTCCGGCGACGCACCGCACCAAATCACCCGAAGGTGAGACCGCCGCTGGTGGACGAGCGGGTCTGCATTCTCGGCACGGAGGAGGCACAGCGATGGCGATCAACGACTGGCAGCAGTGGGGCGAATACGGTTACGGGGACGACTTCCGCACGTACGAGCGCTTTGGCTATCCGTATGGGCGTTACCCGTACGAGCGGTTTGGCTACGAGGGTTATGGCTACGAGCCGCGTCGCAAGATGGGCCCTGGCGAGCACACCTGGCGCGGCGGCATCCTCGGCTGGCTGGGCGCGGGCGTCCGCGCGGGCGCCGGCTGGGTCGGCAACACGCTCCAGCAGTGGGGGACGTGGTTCGGCGGCAGGGTGAGCGGAGGAACGGCGGAGATCGGCCGCGCCGTCCGCGGACGCGGGGAGCAGATGGCGTCGGCGCTGGAGGACCAGGACCAGCGCGCGGCAGCGACACTGCGTCGCAATCGACCGCCGCGGTATCGACGGCCTGGCGAGCGGATCCTCGACGACGTGTGGCACCGCATTTCGCTCGCCGCGGTCGACCCGCAGGACGTCGAGATCG
>VBKQ01000404.1 GCA_005879505.1 Deltaproteobacteria bacterium | reverse complement strand
CGGTCTTGCCGTAGCCCACATCCCCGCAGACGAGCCGGTCCATCGGCTTCTGCTGCTGCATGTCGCCGAGCACCTCGCCGATGGCGCGCTCTTGATCGGGGGTCTCCTCGAACTCGAAGTCCGCCTCGAACTGCCGGTACATCGCGTCCGGCGGCGTATACGCGTATCCCTGGTGCGCGGCCCGCGCGGCGTAGATGTCCAGCAGCTCGGCGGCCATCTTGAGCAGCTCTTCCTTGACCCGGGCTTTGCGCTTCTGGAAGGTCTGGCTCTTGAGCGAGTCGAGCCGGACCTTCTCGGGGTCGCCGCCCGCGTACTTCTGGATCTGCCGCAGCCGCCCGACCGGCAGGTACAGCTTGTCCTTGCCGGCGAAGTGCAGAAGGATGAAATCAGCCGCGAACCCGCGCACGTTCAGCCGGGTGAGCCCGTCGTATCGCGCGATGCCGTGATCGACGTGCACCACCAGGTTGCCTTCTTTCAGGTCGCGGAAGTCGGCCCCTTCGGCCCCGAAGGTGCGCGGCCGGCGCGGCGTCCTGCGCGTCTGGGCGCGGGGCCCGAAGACGTCCTCGTCGGAAAAGAGGGCCAGCCGGGAGTGCAGATCGACGAACCCCGCGCTGATCTCGCCGACCACCAGATGGGCATGGACGTGCGCCGAGAATGCCGCCTCGCGCAGCGGCACGATCTGCGCCATCAGATTGCGGTCCAGCAGCAGGCGCCGCGTCCGCTCCGCCTGCGCCGACGAGTGGCACGCGACCATCACCGTGACCCCACGCTCGCGCAGCGACTCCAGCCGCCGCACCAGCGGCGACAGTGCCCCGTCCTCGCCGTGGTGGCTCTGGATCTCGGCGCGCAGGTCGCTCGTCGGCTGCAACTCGAAATCGATCTCCGCGGTTCCGGCCGCGGCCTCCGCCCCGATGGTCAAGCCGGACAACTCGAGCACCGGCGCCGCCTCCACCGCCGGCCGCAGGTCGCGTTCGTGCAGGAAATGCTGGTCGGGCGCCAGCGCCAGCTCGCCCTTCTTGCGCGCCTCGGCAAAGGCATCTTCCAGCGCTTGCCACAGCTCGCCCCACTGCCGTTCCAGCTCCAGCGGGTCGTCGAGGACCCAGATGGCGTCCTTGGGCAAATACTCCGTGAGGGGCGAAAGGCCGCCGGGATAGAACCCGGGCAGGATCGCGGTGAGCCCGGCCGCAAAGAGCGCGTCCTCCTGCGACGCGGTGGAGAGGTCGTCGATCAGCTCGCGCAGCTGGCGCGAGGGCGTCTCCACGGCGTCCGCGGCCGCCCGCACGGTGGCGATCGCCGCGCGCCGGCCCTCCTCGTCCAGGACGATCTCGCGTGCGGGGCAGAGCGAGAGCTCCTTCAACTCGCCCGAGGTGCGCTGCGACTGTGGATCGAACGACCGGATCTTCTCCACGAGGTCGCCGAAGAACTCCAGCCGGGCCGGTTGGGGATCGAGCGGCGACCAGACGTCGAAGACGCCGCCGCGAATCGCGTACGTGCCGGGATCCTCGACCAGGGGGACCTTCGCGTATCCGGCCGCGGTGAGCATGCGCGCGAGCTGGTCGCGGTCCTGCTCCATCTCGAGGGAGATCTGCAGGCTGCGGCGGTCGAGAGCGGCGCGGGGGAGGACGCGGCGCCCGATCGACTTGATCGAGCAGACCACGATGGGCCGCTCGCCGAGATGGAGGCGGAAGAGCGCCGCCATCCTCTGCTGCGCGACGAGACGGTCCGGAGTCAGCCCCTCGTAGGGGAGGATTTCGTCCGCCGGGATGCGCACCACCGCCCGCTCGCCGGCAAAGAAGCGCAGGTCGCGCTCCAGCGCCTCGGCTGCCTCCTCGTCGGGCTCTACGCAGACGAGCGGCCGCTTCGAGTCCTGGACGAGTTGGGAGAGCGCGTACCCCCGGGCAGCGCCGAAGAGCCCGCGCGCCTGCACCTTGCGGACGTCGCCGCGGATGGCGGCGAGCAACTCGGCGAGAGCGGTCGGGCTGCCCTTCGGCCGGGCCGCGAAAGGCGAAGTTGTGGATGCAGTCGGTTCCAAAGCACACGACCGCCTCCGCGATTCTTTTGCGCGGGGCGGGCGGACTTTGTAACGGCGGTAACGTTTCAGATCAAACGCCGAGCAGGCCGGGTTTCTTACGTGAGGTGGTCGAACCCGGTCCGGCGAGGGAGGGGGCGGGGCTGACCCAGCTCGGTGAGCTGGACGTCACGGCCCCGGACCATCCGGCCGACCTCGGCGAGACGCACCTTCTTGCGCAGCTTCTCCAGATTCCGGCGCGGGATGCTGAGGAGGAGGGCGTAATCTTCGCCGCCGGTGAGGGCCAGGTCCAACCCGTCGCGCAGACGGCGGGCGGCAGATCCCAGCGGGAGCGAGGTGCATTCGACGATGGCGCCGACCGCGCTCTCGTTGCACAGGTGCCCCAGGTCCTGGAGGAAGCCGTCGCTGACGTCGATGGCGGCGGTGGCGTAACGGGCGGCGAGAAGGCCCTCGCGGACGAGCGGCCTCGGACGCCGCTGCGCGCGGGAGGCCGCCGGCGCGGGATCGGGCCTGAGGCCGGCGGCGGCGTCACCGAGCGAGCCGACCACGACCAGGGCGTCGCCGGGCCGGGCGCCGTCGCGGGACAACGGACGCCGGGCCTCGCCGAGGGCGGTGATGGTCACCGACCATTCCGAGGCGCGGGTCACGTTGCCGCCCACCAGGGCGCAGCCGGACTGTCGCGCGAGCGGAGCCATGCCGCGCGAGATCCGGCGGGCGA
>VBKQ01000077.1:9172-18251 GCA_005879505.1 Deltaproteobacteria bacterium | reverse complement strand
ATGCCGGCGCGAGCAGCGTCAGCAGCCGGACCGGAGATACCAGATTCGTGCGCAGGACCAGCTCGGCATGATCGGGATCGCGGTCGCGGCGATTCGGATCGCCGAGCAACCCCTGCGCGAGCAGGACCACGTCCGGGGCGCCTACCTGCGCGACGAGGCCGGCGGCGTCCTCGTTCAGATCGTGCTCCAGCGTCGCCACCGTGCCGCCGCGCGTCCGCAGATCGTCAGCCACCGCCGCCAGCTTGCTCGGATCGCGGGCCACGAGCAGCAGCTCTTCTCCCCTCTCCGCCCAGATCCGGGCCGCGGCCTGCGCGATGGCGGAGGTGGCGCCGAGGACGAGCACCCTCACCGCGTCACCCGCCGCCAGAACGACGACGAGAACGCAGGATCGAGGTGAGGTGAGAACTCCCCAAGCCGCGGGTACGACCGTGCGAAGGTGTCCTTCGACATCCGGGCGTCTTTCGCAGGATAGAGCGCCCCACCCGCTTCCATGGCGACCGCCTCCAATCGCGCGAGCTGCGCGAACGTCTCCTCGCCCCGATTGGGCACGTCGAGCGCCAGCGTGAAACCCGGACGGGGAAACGAGAGCATCCCGGGAGAGGCCCCGGCGCCGAAGCGCTTCAGGACCGTGAGCGGTGAAGCCGGCGCCGACCGCAGCAGCTCGGCCAACGCCTCCCGCGTGGGAACCACGCACTGGAACTGCAGGAACCCGCGGTGGCCATAGAGCCGGTTCCAGTGCTCGATACCGTCGAGCGGAAAGAAGAACGGGTCCCAATGCTGCACGCGCGAGCGCCCCGCGAGCTTCTGGGCCGCGTAGTACGCCGCGTTGAACGCGAGCACCGTGAGGGCGTTGACCAGGGGAAGATCCGTGGGCACCGCCGTCCGGGTCCGGGGCGCATGAACGGCGCCGGCCACGTGGTCTCCGCGAAAGAAGATGCCGCGCTGCGCGCGCGAGAGCACGTCCAACCAGGCCACCGTGTATTCGTACCCGGCATCGCTCTCGTCGGACAAGGCGACGAACTCGTCCAGTCCGGCGAACGGGATCGCCTCCATGCGCACCGCAGCGACGGGAATCCGCCGCAGCGCGATCTCGGCCCAGGTGATGAGCCCGGTCAGCCCCAGCCCGCCCACCGTCGCCTGGAAGAGCCGATCCTCGGGCGTGATCTCCCTGGCCTCTCCGTCCGAGCGCAGCAGCTCGAGCCGCCGGACATGCGCGCCGAACGTGCCCGCGCGGTGGTGGTTCTTCCCGTGGATGTCGTTGGCGATCGCTCCACCCACCGATACGTGTTTGGTCCCCGGAACCACCGGGAGGAAGAACCCGCGCGGGACCATCAGTCGCAGGATCTCGCCGAGGGTGACCCCGGCCTCGCAGCGCAGCAGGCCCGAACCGGAATCGAAGGAGATGAACCGGTCGAGCCCCGCCGTGCGCAGGAGCTTGCCACCGTCGTTCAGGCAGCAGTCACCGTAGCTGCGCCCTTGGCCATAGGCCAGCATCGGGCCGACCAGCGGCAGTGTCAGACCTGCGCGCCAGTGCAGGCGGACTTCAGCGGCGTGCCTGGCCTGCGGGTACCGCCCCCACGACTCGGTCACGCGGCGGTCTTATCACGCAGCTTTGGGAAGCGGCTCCGGGAACACGGCGCGCTGTGGCGTTCGGATGCTGACGATGCGCGCCGCTGCCAGCAACTTCAGGACCTGCCAGCCCGGATCCACCTCGAACCAGCGGGCCGCGAAGTCCGGGCTCGCCGCCCACTTGTGATGGTTGTTCTGGAACAGCTCGCCCATGGTGAGGAAGTCGAAGGGAAGCGTGTTGCGGCTTTTGTCGCCGTTGTCGAAGTTCTGGTACCCGTACTTGTGACCGGCCCAGTTCACGATGGCGCCGTGCACCGGCCCGAGCACGAAGTGGAAGGGCAGCATGAAGGCGATCTGCCACCAGTGCGTGGCGAACGCGAGATAGAAGAGCGAGTACATCGTCCCGAAGGCGATGCGGGTCGGCCATGAATCGGCGAATCGGTCGAGCCACGGCCACTCGGGAAACCCGCCGTCGAACCGCGGCTCCGGTTCCCTGCGCCGGTGGGCGTAGTCCGAATACCGCTTCTTCGTCCGCCACATCATCGTCAGCGCGTTGGCGTGCTGCCATGGGCTGTGCGGATCGCGCTCGGTGTCGCTGAAGGCGTGATGCTCCCGGTGCAGGATGGCGTACGCGCGCGAGTCCAGATACGAGCTTCCCTGCACCAGGAAGGTGAGGAAGTGCAGCACGCGCTCGGTGCGCTTCGGCATGTCGTACATCCGATGCGCCGCATAGCGGTGCTGGAACAGGCTCTGGAAGAGCACGCTGAGAAGCCAGTGCGAGACGAAAAAGGCGTAGACCAAGCTCCCTCCGGGATTGCATCCAGTGCTAACGCGGGGCTGTCATCGCGCGGTCACCGGGCGCGGCGACGCGCATGCGGCGGTGTGCGCGGAGACGTGTTTGCTCTGTACAGCGTAAGAACATAAGCGCAAACCCGCACCTCCGGTGCGGGAGCGGCTAGCTCGCCTCGATCTGCGGTCCCGGCGCCGGTCCCCGCTCGAGCTCGCGATACCGTTCCCACGCCTGCCCGATGGGCCCGTCGAACGCAAGGCGGCCATGGTGGAGCACGGCCGCCCGCGGGCAGAGCTCGCGCGCCGCCTCGTAGTTGTGGGACACGAAGCAGAACGTGATCCCGGCGGAGCGGAAGTCGCGGATGCGCGCCTTGCACTTCTCCTGGAACCGTTCGTCGCCGACCGCCAGCACCTCGTCGACGATGAGGATGTCCGGCTCCACGTCCTGGGCGATGGCGAAGCCTAGCCGGGCGTACATTCCCGAGCTGTAGTTCTTGATCGGCATGTCGATGAAGTCGCCCAGCTCGGAGAAGGCGACGATGCGATCGAACTTTCCCTCCATCTGCTTGCGCGAGAAGCCCAGGAGCGCGCCGTTGAGGAAGATGTTGTCGCGGCCGGACAGCTCGGGATCGAACCCCGCTCCGAGCTCGATCATGGGGCTGATCCGCCCCTGCACGAAGACCTCGCCCTCGTCCGGCATCAGCACGCCGGCGATGGTCTTCAGCAACGTGCTCTTGCCGCTGCCGTTGTGGCCGACCAGCGCGATGGCCTCGCCCGGCTCGATCTCCAGCGAGACGTGGCGCACGGCCCAGAAAATCTCCGCCGAGCGGAGGTGCCGGAAGCGGTTCACCACCGCCTCCTTCAGCGTGCTGACCTTCTCGCGGTAGAGCCGGTAGCACACGCCGGCGTCGCGGACGCGGATCTCGCCGTTCCTCACAGGTAGTGGATGTGCCGCGGCGCGAGCCGGTTGAAGACCGAGAATCCGATGAACAGCACCGCGAGCGCACCCGCCGAGGCGAGAGCGACTCCGCTGAGCGGAGGAAGGCGCCCGTAATAGACGGGATCGCGCACCAGCCCCAGCAGGTAGGAGAGAGGGTTCACCTGCAAGAACACGCGGAAGGCACGAAACCACCAGGTGTCGTGCTGCCCCAGCATCTCCAGGTCATAGAACACCGGCGACAAGTACATCAGCATCTGCAGCGCGACTTCGGCGAGGTGCCGCACGTCGCGGAAAAACACCGTGAAGGTAGCGAAGAGCAGCGTCACGCCGCTGATGAAGACGGTGAGGATCAGCATCGCCACCGGGAGGAAGAACAGCGCGGTGGTGAAAGGCTGCCGGACGACCGCCATCAACAGCAGCAAGGGAACGAAGGAGAGGGCGAAGTTGACCAGGTTCGAGCCGACCACCGACAGCGGAAACACTGCCTGCGGCACCCGAACCTTCCGGATCAGCTCCTGGTTGACGAGGATGGAGTGGAGTCCCTGCAGGATCGCGATGCTGAAGAAGAGCCAGGGCAACAGGCCCGAAAGCAGGAAGATGGCGAAGTTGCGCCGCGGCGCTCTCATGATGGTGGAGAAGACGACCGTGTAGACCACCATCAGGAGGAGCGGGTTCAGCATCGTCCAGAGGAGCCCGAAGATGCTGCGCTTGTAACGCACCTTCAGCTCGCGGATGACCAGCATCGCGACTAGCTGGCGGTAGTTGACGAGCTCGCGCAACGGGGATCTGCGCGCAGGCGTGAGCATGCCCGCGCCGGGTGCCCCTTCGGTGAGCTCGGTCATGTCCGGCTCTCCGCGAGGAAGCGATCGAGCGCCGCATCGAGCGGCAACGGGAGCGACGCGCCGAGCAAGCGCCGTACCTTGTCGACCCGCAGCCCGCATTTCAACGGCCGGGGGGCGGGAAGCTTCAGATCCGCAAGCAGCACGGGGACGATCAGCGATTCGTCGGCACGGAGCTTGCCGGCCAGGGCGCGGCAGAAGTCGATGCGGGAGATCTCGGTCGCGCCCGCGCAGTGGAAGACGCCCTGGGCCCTGGAGCGGTGCACCCCGATCACCATCTCCGCGGCATTGTCCGCCAGGGTGGGCGAGACGACCTGGTCGGTGAATGCCTTCACTGGCTTGCCGGAGCGCAGCGACTCGAGCGCGGTCGCCGCGAACGTCTTCTTCGCTCCCGGATGTCCGCTGTAGACCACGGCCACCCGGCACACCGCCACATCCGGTGCGAGGATCAACGCTGCTTCCTCTCCGGCCCGCTTCGTCCGGGCGTAGACGCCGCGCGGATTCGGCGGATCGTCTTCCGCATAGCTCCCCTTCACGCCGTCGAACACGTAGTCGGTGGACAACGTGGTCAGCCTGGTTCCCGCCTTGCTGCAGGCCAGGGCGGCAATCTCGACCGCGCGCACGTTGAGCGCCCATGCCTCCTGCGGCCTCTTCTCGCAGCCGTCGACGTCGGTCATGGCCGCGGCGTTGATGACGCCCCCCGGCGCCGACTCGATGAGCTGCGCGAGTTTTTCCGGCTCGCGCAGCAGGTCCATCTGCGCGTACTCGACATCGGCGTCGAACCGCAGCGGGCCCCGCCCGACCGCGAGCACGCGCTCGCCCGCTTCCACGAGCCGCGCGACGATGCGGCTGCCGACGAGGCCGTTCGCGCCGGCGACGACCGTGGTCATCGCGCTCCGTAGTTGCGGTCGTAATACGTGCGGTAGTCACCGGTGCGCACGCGCTCCCACCAGCCGCGGTTCTGCAAGTACCACTCGACGGTGCTCTTCAAGCCGTCCGCGAACGGGATGCCCGGCGACCATCCCAGCTCGGCGCGCGCTTTGGCGGCATCGATGGCGTAGCGGCGGTCATGCCCCGGACGGTCCTTCACGTGCTCGATCAGGTCGCGAGGCTTCTGCAAGATTTCCAGCAGGCGCCCGACGATCTGGATGTTCGGCCACTCGTTGTCGGATCCGATGTTGTAGATCTCGCCGCCGCGGCCGTTCTCCAGGGCGGCGAGCAACGCGCGGCAGTGGTCCTCCACATGGATCCAGTCGCGCACCTGCATGCCGTCGCCATAGACCGGCAGCCTGCGGCCCTCCAGCGCGTTGGCGATCATCAGCGGGATCAGCTTTTCCGGGAACTGGTACGGTCCGTAGTTGTTGGAGCAGCGGGTGACTACCACGTCCAATCCGAACGTATGCCCATGGGCGAGCACGAGCAGGTCCGCCGCCGCCTTCGAGGCGCTGTAGGGGCTGGAGGGCCTGAGCGGGCTCGCCTCGGTGAACTTGCCGCTCGCGCCGAGCGAGCCGTACACCTCGTCGGTGGAGATCTGCAGGAAACGCTTCACCCGCGCCTGTCGCGCCGCCTCCAGCAGCACCTGCGTGCCGGAAACGTTCGTCTCCACGAAGATCCCCGGCCCGAGGATGCTGCGATCGACGTGGCTCTCCGCCGCCAGGTTCAGGATGGCATCGACGGCGTGGTGCCGGATCAGGTGCTCGACCAGCTCGGCGTTCGCGATGTCTCCGCGGACGAAGACGTGTCCAGGATCCTGCCGGAGGTCCGCGACCGACTCCGCGTTGCCCGCGTAGGTCAGCTTGTCGAGATTGACGACCGTCGACTCGGGACGCTCGCGCCGCAAGAAGCGCACGAGATTGCTGCCGATGAAGCCCGCGCCGCCGGTGACCAGGACCGTCTGCGTCACTTGCGCCTCACCAGCTCGTTCGCCGCCGCCAGCGAATCGAAGGTGCCGGCGTCCGTCCACCAACCCGCGAGACGGTCACACTGCAGGGTACCGGCGCGCAGGTAGTAGTTGTTGACGTCCGTGATCTCCAGCTCGCCGCGGGCGCTGGGTTTGAGGGTGCGGATGATGTCGAAGACCTGCGAATCGTAGAAGTAGATGCCCACCACCGCCAGATCGCTCTTCGGCTTCTTCGGCTTCTCCACGATGCGGACCACGCGCGAGCCTTCTATCTCCGCGACGCCGTAACGCTGCGGGTCGTGGACCTGTTTGAGCAGGAGCCGCGCGCCGCGCCCCTGTTCGCGGAACGCCTTCACATAGGCGCGGATATCGTCCGCGAAGATGTTGTCGCCGAGGATCACGCACAGCAGCTCTTGCCCGGCGAAGTTCTCGGCGAGCCCGAGCGCCTGCGCGATCCCCCCCGCCTCGTCCTGGACCTTGTAGGTGAAGCGGCACCCGAAGTCCTTGCCGGAGCCGAGCAGGGTCACCACGTCGCCCATGTGCTCCACGCCGGTGACGACGAGGATCTCTTCGATCCCGGCGGTGGTGAGCTTGCGGACCGGATGGAAGATCATCGGCTCGCGGCCCACCGGAAGGAGATGCTTGTTCGTCACCTTGGTGAGCGGAAACAGGCGCGAGCCGGTCCCACCGGCGAGGATGATGCCTTTCATCGCGGCTCCTTGACGGCGCGCGTTGTGCCAGAAAGCGCGGGTAAAGCCAAGAAAGACCACCCGGATTCGGTCACGATCAAGCGCGGAGCAGCGTGATCGCCGCGATCGCCGCGCAGACGACGCCGGGGATGGCCGCCCCGATCCAGGGCGCGATCGCGCCCGAGACGGCGATGGAGTGCGAGATCACCGAGGCGGCCCAGAGGATCAGGGAAAGCGCCATTCCCAAGGCGACCGCGCCGGCGAGCGGCATCCGGCGTCGCGGCCGCCGCAAGGTGAACGTCAACCCGACTGCGGCCAGCGCGGCCGGGACCATGTGGACCGGGGTCGCTACCCGCTCGGCGAGGGCAACCTCGTATTCGCGGGTGGGCTGGCCGGCCTTCTCGCGCAAGCGCACCTGCTCCCGGAGCTGCCGCCAGGGAAGCTGGCGGGGGCGGCCGCTGCGCAGGAGCAGATCGGCGGGGGTTTCCGGAAACAGCTCGATGAGCACTTCCACACGGCGCTCGAAGATGGTGCCGCCCGGTCCGCCGTACAGCTCGTAGCGGGTCTCGACCGCGTCGAACAGCCGCCACCGCCCGGGTCCTGCGGACTCGATCCGGCGCGCGTCGATGCGGCGGGAAAGCCGGAACGGCTGTGCGATCTCCAGAACTGTCGCGGGCTCCCAGCCGCCGTCGCGCTGGGGGCCGAGATGGTAGATGCGCCCGAACTTTCCCCGGACCCACGACGACCCGGCGTGATACGTCGCCCAGTCGCCCCAGCGATTGAACCGCGTGACCTGGATCTCCTCCGCCCGGGCATCGGCGCCGACGACCACCCGCTCTCCCAACCAGACCAGCGCGACGCCGAGGACCGCAGCGAACGCCGCGATCGGGGCCGCCAGTCGCAGCGGCCGCACTCCGAGAGCGAACAGGGCCGTCAGCTCCCCGTGGCGCGAGAGCAGCGTCATCAGCAGCGCGGCGGCGATGATCAGCGCCACCGGCGCGAGCTGATAGGCGACCACGGCCGCCTTGTTGGCGTACAGCTCGGCCGCCGCGCGCCCCCAGGCGCGCCCCGTGTAGGTGTGTGCGCGATCGGCGAAGTCGATCACCAGGTAGACGAGAACGACGCCTCCCAGCGTCGCGAAGAACAAGCGCGAGAGCTCGCCGAGCAGCAGGCGGTCGAGTTGCCCTCCGGGTCTTTGCCCGCCCCGCGCCAGTTACACCTCCGCCGCGGCGATGTCGGCGCGGCTCTGCATTCCGGCGAACGAGATGCGGGCCGCGGCACCGTACGCGCGCGCCCGCGCCTGCCCGGGGCCGGCGCCGAGCGCGGCGACGGTGAGGACGCGACCGCCACCGGTGACGACCTTCCCCGATTGCAGTTTGGTCCCGGCGTGCAGCACCCACAGATCGTCGCCCTCCTCGGCGGCCAGTGCTTCCAGGCCGTGGATCTCGTCCATCGCCCGCGGCGCCCCCGGATATCCGTGCGCCGCGAGCACCACCGCCACAGCGGTCCGCGAATCCCAGACGGGCTTCTGCCCGGCGAGGCGCCGCTGCGCCGCCGCGAAGAAGAGCGGCAACGGATCGCTGCGAAGGCGCAGCAGGATGGCCTGCGCCTCCGGATCACCGAGCCGGCAATTGAACTCGAGCACCTGGGGCCCCTGCGCCGTCAGCATCAGACCGGCATAGAGCGCGCCGACGAACGGGGTGCCGCGCCGGGCGAGCTCGCGCGCGGTCGGCTCGAGGATGGTGCGGACGGTCAGATCGATCAGCTCCTGCGTCGCGTCGGCCGGGGGGCAGACCGCGCCCATCCCGCCGGTGTTCGGGCCCCGGTCCCCGTCCAGGAGGCGCTTGTGGTCGCGGGCCGGCGGCAAGGGGACCACGTTCTCGCCGTCGCACAAGGCGATGATCGAAACCTCGCGGCCGCGGAGGCGCTCCTCGATCAGGAGCCTCGCGCCGGGCTTCCAGAGCTCGTCGACCGCCGCTGCGGCAGCGGCGCCATCGTCCGCCACGATCACGCCTTTCCCGGCGGCGAGCCCGTCGAGTTTCACGACGCACGCCCCTTCCGACCGCGCATGCTCGCGCGCCGCCGCGGCCTCTTCGAAGATGGCGGCGCGCGGCGTGGGCACGCCGGCCGCGAGCATGATCTCCTTCGCGAACGCCTTCGACGATTCGATCCTGGCAGCGGCCTGCAGCGGTCCGAAGCAGGGCACGCCCCGCTGCGCCATCCGGTCGGCGAAGCCTTCCGCGAGCGGCGCCTCGGGGCCGACGACCACCAGGTCCGGTGATTCCGCAAGCGCGGCATCCGATAGCGATGGCTGCGCAGGAACGCAGCGCGCCTCCCGCGCGATGCCGGGGTT
>VBKQ01000077.1:0-9155 GCA_005879505.1 Deltaproteobacteria bacterium | reverse complement strand
GCGACTAGTGCCGGAAATGGCGGACGCCGGTGAACACCATGGCGAGGTCGGAGCGGTCGGCGGCGGCGATCACCTCGTCGTCGCGCACCGATCCGCCGGGCTGCGCGATGGCGGTGACACCGGCGCGCGCCGCCTCCTCGACTCCGTCCGGAAACGGGAAGAAGGCATCCGACCCGAGAACGGCGCCGCGCGCCTTCTCCCCGGCGCGCTGGGCGGCGATGCGGACCGAATCGACGCGGTTCGTCTGCCCCATGCCAATCCCGACGGTGACGTCGCGGCGGGCGAGCACGATCGCGTTGGACTTCACGTGCTTCACGACGCTCCAGGCGAACGCCAGCGCCTCGATCTCGTCCGGCGTGGGCGCTCTGTGCGTGACCACCTTCCACCCTCGCGGGTCGGCGTCCGCCAGGTCGCGCGACTGCAGGAGAAGTCCGCCGGGGATGCTGCGCACCTCGCGCGGCTCGGGGGCCCACGAGTCGCGGCCCTGGGCGAGCAGCGAAACCTGAAGGAGGCGCAGGGACTTCTTCGCCCTCAGGACCTCCAGGGCCCCGCGCTCGAATTCCGGCGCGATCACCGCCTCGAGAAAAGTCTCCGCGAGCGCCGTCCCGGTCGCCGCATCGACTGGATGAGTCAGGGCCACGATCCCTCCGAACGCGCTCACCGGATCGGCATCGCGCGCCATCCGGTAGGCGTCGACCACGGTGCTCGCCTTGGCCACCCCGCAGGGATTCGTGTGCTTGACGATCACGACCGCCGCCTGCCCTTCGGGGCCCATCGCATGCTCTTTCAGCGCTTCGAGAGCGGCCGACCCGTCGAGCAGATTGTTGTAGGAGAGCTCCTTTCCCTGCAGCTGCCTGGCGGAAGCGAGCGTCGGCTCGCGCGGTTGCGGCACCGCCGCATAGAACGCCGCCCGCTGGTGAGGATTCTCCCCGTACCGGAGCGACTGCCGCCGCCGGTACTCGGGAAGGGGCGGCGACTCCGCGAAGCCGGCGCCTTCCTCCGGATGGGCCTGCGCGAGCTCCTCTGCCAGCCAGCCGGAGATCGCGGCATCGTACGCCGCCGTGTGGGCGTACGCCCGCGCCTGCAACCGACGCCGGGTGCTCTCGTGCACCTCGCGCTTCTGCTGCAGCTCGGCCAGGACGACCCCGTAATCCGCCGGGTCCACCACCACCGTGACGTAGTCCGCGTTCTTCGCGGCGGAACGGATCATCGACGGGCCGCCGATGTCGATATTCTCGATGACCTCCTCGTATGGCAGCCCTTTCGCGACCGCCTCCCGGAACGGGTAGAGATTGACGACCACCAGATCGATGGGCTGGATGCCCTGCTTCTGCATGTCCGCCTGATCCACGGCGAGCTTGCGGCGGGCGAGGATGCCTCCGTGCACCTTCGGGTGCAGCGTCTTCACGCGCCCGCCGAGCATCTCCGGAGCGCCGGTGAAGTCGGCTACTTGAAGAACCTTGATGCCCTCCTTCACCAGCAGGGAGGCGGTGCCGCCCGTCGAGAGGATCTCGATTCCCAGCGCCAGCAGCCCGCGGGCGAAGTCCGCGAGGCCCGTCTTGTCGGAGACGCTGATCAGGGCGCGCGCAACTGTCATGACGCGGCTCCATACCACAGGTGGGATGAAGCGCCGCGCTCGCCCTCACCCTTCGGCGTCCGCGACTACTCGTCGTCGTCGGCCGCAGCCGGGCGCGGCTCGTCGTCCGCGATCACCCGCAGCTTCGCCAGGCCGCGCATCTCCAGCTGGCGAACGCGCTCTCGCGTGAGGTTCATGATCACGCCGACCTCCTCCAGCGTGATGCCCGCCCGATCCGCCACGTCCAACGCGCAGGTCTCCGCCAGCTCCCACAGCTCCTTGTCCGGGAAATTCATCTTCACCGACCCGGTGCGCGGGTTCACGTCGACGTACAGGTTGTACTTGCACGAGACGTAGGGACAGGGCCGCTCGCCCTCGGCGCAATCGCCGCGGGTCTTGGGCCGGCTCGCGTCCAGCTCCGCCATCAGCGTCTGCAGCTCGGGTTCGAGGCCGCCCGCGGCGGCCTGCTGGCGGAAGAGCCGCGCCATCTCCTTGCGGCTCATGGTTCGCGCCCGTTGGCGCGGTTTGTCGTCCGGATCGTCGACGACGGGGAGAACGTTCCTCTTCGGCTCGCTCATGAAAGCCTCATCCCTTCCCGGGCTCTTCCCGTGCGGTGATTTCGGAGACCGTGCGCTCCATGTCCTTGACGAACTGGTCCGCGTGCTTGCGGCTCTCGGCGAGGAGACGATCCAGCTCCTTGCGCCGCGAAGGGCGCAGCTCGCCCTTGTCCGCGATCGCCTTCTCCAACGCGGCGAAGAGCTCGTCGAGCGACCGCTCCACGCCGTCCAGCTGCCCGCGGAAGAAGATGAACGAGTGACGGATGTCCTCCAGGGTCATCCCCTCGTCCATGAGCGACTTGATCACGTGGATGCGGCGCACCGCGCTCGCGGGATAGAGGCCCTTCGAGCCGCGGTGCTTGCCCTTCTCGCCCACGCGCCGGCTCCGCGGGAGCAGGCCGAGCTGGACGTACTTGCGGAAGGTCGCCTGCGCGAGCTTCACGCCGCGCGGCGCGAAGAAGTCGACGATCTCGACGGCGGAGATCCCTTGGGGGTGCTCCTGCTCGAGCATGTCGAAGTCGTCGCGCTCCCGCTGCGCCACCGTCACCCCGCTCAAGGTGCCGCCCCCTCGTACGCCCCCGCCCCACCGGCGATGCTTTGAGTAGCATCGCGTGAATGCATTCGCAGGAGTAGCGTATCTTGAGTAGCGTGTCAACATGGTGGAAGCAAGCGAGCGCACGCTTGCGAATTCGCCATTCCGCAAGGCCACCTGTCAATCGGGTAGGTCGAGGGATGCCGGAGGGAGCCGAGGGTCCCACAGAGCGACCGCGGGACACCGCGAAGGCGGTGTCCGCGGAACGTTACCGGGAGAGATCCACCTCTACGTGGTACTCGATTCCGTTCTTGACGCGCACGTCCATCCCCCGCCACCGCCCAAGCGGGACGGACCCTACGCGCACGGAATGATTCCCAGAAGGGACCTCCACCAGCGCGGGCGTCATCCCCCTAAAAGCCCCATCCACATACACTTCCGCCTCCCCCGGCCGCGCCGTAATCCGGATCGCCCCGTGCGACGGCCGCGGCGCCCCGGTGATCGCGGACTGCAAGAACTTCTGCGCGCGATGCGGTGCAGCGAAGAGCAACGCCACGGGCAGAGACAAAAAGAGCAGCGCTGCGCAGGCCGCCACCGCCTTGAGGACGCGCCGCCGTGGCGGCGGCATCGCCGCGAAGAGGGGCTCCGCGCGTTCCAGACGGCGCGGATCGCCGGCGGAAGGCCGCCCCGCGGGCGGAGGCTCCGATCGCGCCACCGGCGGGGCCGGGCTTCTCGCCGGAAGGAGCGCCGAGGCCGCGTACGTCCGCACCCACTCCGCGAGCGCGCGATCCGGATCGTTCGGCGGTGGGCACGCGTGCAGCAGCGCGGCCGCCATCTCCGAAGCGTCGGCGAAACGGTCCCGCGGATCGTCCGCCGTCGCGCGCTCGATCACGGCGCGAAGCTGCGGCCCGCAATCGACGTCGGCGGCTTCCGCGATCAGGCGCCCGAGCGAGAAGATGTCTGCGGGCGGACCGACCTTCCCGCCGCGCGCCTGTTCTGGCGCCATGTACCCGCGTTTGCCCTTCGGCCCCGCGTCCCGCTGCGCGATCTCGGCGCTGCCCGCAGCGCGCGCCACGCCAAAGTCGCCGAGGTAGACCGCGCCGGCCCGGGAGAGCAGCACGTTGTCCGGCGCCACATCGCGGTGGACGACCTCCAGCGGGCGCCCGTCGCGGCCGAGCGCGGTGTGCGCCGCGTGCAGCGCGTGGGCAACCTGCGCGCCGATGTGTGCCGCGAGCACCTCGGGCATCACCGCGTTCTGACGTCGGCCGAGCTTCAGCAGCGTCCGCAGCGAGACGCCGTCCACGAACTCCAGGACGAAGACGGGCCCGTGCTCCTCGGTCTCCAGGTAGTCGAGCGCCGCGACGATTCCGGGATGGTGCAGCGCTCCGACCACGCGCGCCTCGTCGGCGAGCATCGCGGCGATGCCCGGGTCTCCCCGCCGCTCGGGCGCGAGCATCTTCAGGACCACGCGCCTTCGAAACGCTCCCGCTCCTTCGAGTTCCGCGAGCCAGACCTCGCCCATTCCGCCGAGCCCGAGCCGCCGTTCGAGGACATACCTGCCGCCGATGCGTTCGCCTGGCTGCAACACGACCGTTGCTCCGCACTTCGAGCTTCGCCCGAGGGCCGGGGCCTGCAGGCCCTCTGGCGTTCCTTGACAGGCCCCTACGGGTACTTACTGTAGCGCCGCACCGCGGCAGACCCAACCGCCGCGAAAAGGCTCGAGGGAGAAATCACGAAATGGCGAAGAAGATCATAGGAATCGACCTGGGCACGACGAACTCGGTAGTCGCGATCATGGAGGGGCGCGACCCGAAGGTGATCGAGAACGAGGAGGGCAACCGGCTCACCCCGTCCGTCGTCGGCTTCAGCAAGGACGGCGAGATCCTGGTCGGCCAGGTCGCCCGCCGCCAGGCGATCACCAACCCGGAGAACACCGTCTACTCCATCAAGCGCTTCATGGGCCGCAAGTTCGAGGAAACGGCCGACGAGCGCAGGCGCGTGCCCTTCAAGGTCGTCAAGGCGGACAACGGCGACGCCGTTGTGGACATCCAGGGAAAGAAATGGAGCCCGCCGGAGATCAGCGCGAAGATCCTGCAGAAGCTGAAGAGGGCGGCCGAGAACTACCTCGGCGAGACCGTGGGCGAGGCGGTCATCACCGTGCCCGCGTACTTCAACGACGCCCAGCGCCAGGCGACCAAGGATGCCGGCCGCATCGCCGGGCTGGAAGTGCGGCGCATCATCAACGAGCCCACGGCTGCCGCGCTGGCCTACGGACTGGACAAGAAGAAGGACGAGATCGTGGCCGTATTCGACTACGGCGGCGGCACGTTCGACATCTCCGTCCTGGAGGTCGGCGAGAACGTGGTCGAGGTGGTCGCCACCAACGGCGACACACACCTCGGCGGCGACGACATGGATCAGAAGATCATGGACTGGCTGATCCAGGAGTTCCGTGCCGAGACGAGCATCGACGTGAGCAAGGACAAGATGGTGCTCCAGCGCCTGAAGGAGGCGTCCGAGAAGGCGAAGATCGAGCTCTCGAGCACGATGGAGACCGAGATCAATCTGCCCTTCCTGACCGCCGACCAGACGGGCCCCAAGCATCTCGTCAAGCGGCTCTCCCGCGCGAAGTTCGAGCAGATGTGCGAGGACCTGTTCCAGCGCGCGCTGGAGCCGACCAAGAAGTGCCTGGCGGACGCGAAGAAGAACCCGAAGGAGATCGACGAAGTCATCCTGGTGGGCGGCGCGACCCGGGTGCCGAAGCTGCAGCAGATCGTCAAGGACTTCTTCGGCAAGGAGCCGAACAGGTCGGTGAACCCCGACGAGGTGGTCGCGATCGGCGCGGCCGTGCAGGGCGGCGTGCTGACCGGCGAGGTCAAGGACATCCTGCTTCTGGACGTCACACCGCTGACGCTCTCCATCGAGACGCTGGGAGGCGTGGCCACGCAGCTCATCCAGCGCAACACCACCATTCCGACGAAGAAGTCGGAGGTGTTCAGTACGGCAGCTGACGGGCAGACCAGCGTCGAGGTGCACGTGCTCCAGGGCGAGCGGCCGATGGCGCGAGACAACAAGACCCTGGGCCGCTTCCATCTCGACGGGATCCCTCCCGCTCCGCGCGGCGTCCCGCAGATCGAGGTGACCTTCGACATTGACGCGAACGGCATCGTGCACGTGGCGGCGAAGGACCGCGCCACGGGCAAGGAGAACAAGATCACCATCACCGCCAGCTCCGGCCTCTCCAAGGAGGACGTGGACCGCGCCGTCAAGGAGGCGCAGTCGCACGAGGCGGAGGACAAGCAGCGGCGCGATGAGATCGAGGTTCGCAACCGCGCCGACAATCTCGCCTACGCGACTGAGAAGTCGCTCAAGGACCTGGGCGACAAGATTCCGGCTGCCACGAAGAGCGAGCTGGAGGCGAAGGTGAAGGCGGTGCGCGACGCGCTGGCCGGCTCGGACATCGAGGCCGTGAAGAGCGCGAGCGAGGCGCTGATGCAATCTTCGCACCGGATGGCCGAGGAGGCGTACAAGGCCGCCGGCGGAGCGGCGGGTGAGGCAGGCGCCCAGGGCGGCACCGAGGCGGGTGGCCAGCCCGGCGGACAGGCGGGCGGGGCGAAAAAAGACGACGTCGTGGATGCTGAATTCGAGGAGCAGAAGTAACGTCCAATCGTTCGCGGCGTCCGCGAATCCCCCCTTCGTCGGCGCTGCGCCGAAAGGCGGAACCCTTCGGGGTTCCGCCTTTCGTATCAAGGGCCCGCAGTGAGCCTGAGGATCGCTACCTGGAACGTCAACGGCATTCGCGCCCGGGCGGCGGAAGTGCTGCGCTACATCGAGCGCGAATCCCCCGACGTCCTCTGCCTGCAGGAGATCAAGGCCTCTCCCGAGGACGTTCCCGCTCCCATCTGCGACCTGGGCGACTACTGGTGCCTCTGGCACGGCTTCAAGGGCTACTCGGGAGTTTCCTTGCATCTGCGCAAGGCCACGTTCCCCGGGCGCCCGCGCTTCACGCATCCGGAGTTCGATCAGGAGACGCGCATTGTGACCGCGCGCCTGGGAGAGCTGCTGCTCGCCTCCGTCTACGTCCCGAACGGCGCCAGAGACCTGCCGGCGAAGATCCGCTTCCTCGAGGGGCTGGAGAAGTTCGCCGCCACTGCGCAGACCGAGGGCGTCAAGCTCCTGCTCTGCGGAGACCTCAACGTCGCGCGCGAGGAACGCGACGTGCACCCGAAGCTGCGCAAACAGGACCAGATCGGAACCACTCCGCTCGAGCGCGAGCTGCTCGCGAAGATCCTTGCGCGCGGGCTGGTCGACCTCGGCCGTCAGTTCGCGCCGGACGACGACCGCCTCTTCACCTGGTGGGCGCCATGGCGCAACCTGCGCGAGCGGAACATCGGCTGGCGCATCGACTACGTGCTCGCCAGCTCATCGCTCGCGGAAAGAGCAACTTCTTGCGCCGCTGCCCGCGAGTTCGGCACGAGCGATCACGGTCCCCTGCTGGCCGTGTTCGAGGTGCCCGCTCCGCAGTACGAGGCTGCTCCGGAGCCGCCGAGCAGGCCTGCTCCACCACAACCAGGACAGATTCCGCTGCTTTAGCGAATCGCACACGCACATGCGGAGCGAGCAGCGCACGCGCAGCCCCTTACGACCTTCACGGGAAAATCTCTAGGTTGCTCTTCGTGTTCTGGCGGAAGAGCTACGACCGCGGCAAGACGCTCGCCGCGGCGGAGAAAGCGCGCTCGCGCGGCCGCGTGCGCAAGGCCGTCCGCTGCTACCTCAAAGTGCTCGAGCACGATCCGGCCGACCACGTCGTCCGCTCCAAGGTCGCGCCGCTGCTCGCGCGCGTCGGACGCTGGGACGAGTCGCGCCAGAACTTCGACAAGGCGGCCAACGGGTATCTGGACGCCGGGTTCACGCCCAAGGCGATCGCGGTCTGGACCGTCGCCGCGCAGACGTTCCCGGAGCAGGTCGAATACTGGGAGAGGATCGCCAACGAGCAGGTGAAACGCGGCAAGCGCCAGGATGCCGTGCTGGCGCTGCTCCAGGGGCGCTCGATGCTGGGCAGCAAGCGCCAGCGGCCCCTGGCGGTGCTGCTGCTGCGCCAGGTGCTGGAGCTCGAGCCCGGGCACGTCGACGCGACCATCGATCTCGCCGACCAGCTCCGGCGGGACGGCACGCGCGACGAAGCGAAGCGGCTGCTGGCAGGTCTGCTCGTCCGGATCGGAAAAGTCCGCAGCCTGCGGCGCAGGGTGCGGTTCGCACAGTTCAGGATCGAGCCGTCGATCCGTGGCGTGCTCGATTGGGCCCTGGCCCGCTGACGCTTTCAACGAGAGAAGGAGAAACGATGGAGCGCTTTTACTTCTGGCCGACGAATCCCGCGGCGTCGATCTTCGCGCTGTGGGTCGTGTCGCAGATCTTCCTCTACGCGGCCCGCGTGCCGATGCACCGCGCGCTGCGCGAGGTCGGCCGGCTGCTGGGTGGCGTGTTCCGCGTCGGAGCGCGCTGGTGCCGCGGGCTCGCCGCAGCCGCCGCCCGGCGCGACCACGAGATGATCGTCGAGATGGGCAAGGGCGACACCGAGGCCAAGATCGGCCGCGAGTTCCACCGCATCGAGGGCGCCTTCGCCAAGGAGCTGGCCCGCTATCCGGACCTGCACCGCAAGCTCGACGACGTCGTCACCAAGATCGACGCGGACTTCCAGGAATGCGCGACCGCTGCCCCGGCGGCGCCCGGCTGGACCGAGGCGGTCGCGGCGGTGGCGAAGATGCCGCCCAACATGGACGGGACGGTGAAGAAGGTGCTGGAGGAGATCCAGAAGTCGGCGGCGGCCGGCGAGAAGAAGGCGCTGCAGGAGTTTCGCGAGACTACCGCCAAGCGGCACAAGATCCTCTCGAGCATGGCGCCGGCGTGGAAGGAAGTGCAGAAGATCGCCACGGAAGTCTCGCGCGCGGTCTCCGGAGCCCTGGAGGCGACCAAGCGCATCGACGGCTACATGACCTCGTACGAGCAGGTGCGCGCCGACGACAAGAATGCCACTCGCGCCATCGGTTGGAACGCCACCCAGCTCTTCGTCGTCTCGCTGCTGGTGATGGCGGTGGCGATGGGCGGCGCGTTCGTGAACTTCAACCTGATCGCGCTCCCGATGAGCGAGCTCGTGCCCTCCGGCAACCGCATCGCAGGCATGCCGGTGGCCACCGTCGCCGCGCTGGTGATCGTCCTGATGGAGATCGCGGCCGGCGTCTTCGCCATGGAGATGCTGGGCATCACCAGCTTCTTCCCCAAGCTGGAGCTGATCCCGAGGTCACGCCGCCGGATCATCCTGGTGGTGGCGGTGGGCGGACTTCTGATGCTGGCCTGCATCGAGGCGTCGCTGGCCATCCTCCGCGAGCAGATCGTCGAGTCGTCCACCGCGTTGAAGGCGTCGCTCGCGGGAGTGAGGGAGCACCCGGTGGCGCGGACGGCGACCTCGCGCATCCCGGTGATCGGCCAGGCC
>VBKQ01000076.1 GCA_005879505.1 Deltaproteobacteria bacterium | reverse complement strand
CGCGAGTCCGCATAGCTGGCCTCGTCCTTGCTCATCTCAGGCGGTCAATCGCCGGGGGACGCTGCGCAAGCCGCTGGCGCCGGACCCGTGCCCCCGGTCTCCTTCCTCGTGGTACTGCGCATCCTCGTTCACCCGCCAGAGATCGTAGATCGGGCCGCCGGCGAGGATGTTTCTCACGCAGAGCATGGCGGTCATCATCGCGTGGTCCTGGTTGTTGTACTTGTGCATCCCGTTCCTTCCCACCAGGTGCAGGGTGGGAAAGCGCGCCTCGATCTCCCGCCGGATGGCGTCCACGTTCCGGGCGTATCCGTCGTCGTACACCGGATATGCCTTGGGCTGGCGAACCACGCAGCCGTCCACCACGTCCGCCGCGGAAGCGAGGCCGATCTGCTGCAGCTCGCGCTTGCCGAGCTGGACGAGGTCGGCGTCGCTCATCGACCACAGCCCGTCGCCTTCGAAGCAGAAGTACTCGAGGCCGCAGCAGGTCATCGCTGGGTCGGGCACCATTTCCGGAGACCAGGACTTGAAGTTCTGCACGCGTCCGACGCGGACCCCCGGCTCGTGGATGTAGATCCAGTTGTCGTCGAACACCTGCCGGTCCTTGAGGATGAGCACCACAGTGAGGAAATCGCGGTAGCGCAGCCGCTCCGCCGCCGCGCGCGTCTCCTCCTCGAGGCGGGGGGTGAGCCCGAGCGCGAGCTCGCGCAGCGGGGCCGAGGAGATCACGTGCGCGGCGCGCGTCTGATGGCGGGCGCCGCTGCGATCGACGTGCGTCAACGTCCACTCGCGTTGCCCCGCGTCGAACGCGCAGCCCAGCACTCTTTCGCCCATGCGCACCTGGCCGCCCATCTCGCGGACGCGGCGCGCGCAGGCTTCCCACATCATCCCGGGGCCCTTGCGCGGATAGCGGAACGACTCGATCAACGTCTTGATCACGGCCGAGCCCCGTTTCGGCTTGCGCTTGGGGAAGAGCGCGTTGGCGATGGCGGAGCCGAGGGCCAGGCCCTTGATCCGCTGCGCGGCCCAGTCGGCGGAGATCTCCTTGCAGCTCATCCCCCACACCTTCTCCGTATAGGTGCGGAAGAAGATGCCGAACAGCCGGCGGCCGAACTGGTTGCTCACCCAGTCCTCGACGCTCTTCGGGTTGGGCACCGGGAACAGGCGCGCCTTCACATAGGAGAGCACGCAAAGCGCGGATTCGACGATGCCGAGCTTGAGCAGCGCTTCGACTGCGCGAAGCGGATAGGAGAAGAACTTGCCGCGATAGAAGATGCGCGAAGAGCGCGGGCGCTCGAGCAGATCGCGGGGAAGGAGCTCGGTCCAGAGGTCCTCCACCTCCTTCGACTTGGAGAAGAAGCGGTGTCCGCCGATGTCGAAGTGGTATCCCTTGTAGCTGGCCGTGCGCGCGATGCCGCCGACCAGCTCGGGATCGGCTTCGATCACCGTCACCGGCACGCCTTCCTTGCAAAGCAGGTACGCGGCGGTGAGCCCGGCCGGACCGGCGCCGATGATCGCGACCGACTTTCCGCTCATGAGATCGTCATTGTCTGCCGCGGCCACGGACTCTTGCCAAGGAAACGTCCGCGGGCAGAAGCGTGCGCCCCTCGCGAAAGCGCATACACTGTATCCATGCGCCGGGTCCTGATCGCGGACGACGAAGAGTCGATCCGCCACGTCCTCACCGAGCTTCTCGAGGAGCGCGGCTACGAAGTCCGCGCGGTGATTGACGGCGAGGAGGCGATGCGCGAGCTCTCCGCCCGCGACTACGACGCGCTGGTCACCGACGTGCGCATGCCGAAGATGAACGGCCTCGACCTGGTGCGCGCGGCGCAGACCGCGTCACCCGAGACCACCATCATCGTGATGAGCGCGTACGGCTCCCACGATCTGGCGATCGAGGCGATGAAGGCCGGCGCGTATGACTACCTGGGCAAGCCCTTCCGCCCGGACGAGGTCCTGCTGGTGCTGCGCAAGGCCGAGGAGCGCGAGCGGCTGCGCCGCGAGAACCTGCGCCTGCGGCAGGAGGTGTCGCGGCGCACGCCGCAGCTGGTCGCGGAAGGCCCGGCGATGAAGGAAGTCATGCGCGTGGTGCAGAAGGTCGCACCCACACCCACCACCGTGCTCATCGAGGGCGAGAGCGGGACGGGGAAGGAGCTGGTTGCGCGTGCGCTGCACGACCTCTCCTCGCGCGCGGAGCGTCCCTTCGTGGCGGTGAACTGCGGAGGCATCCCGGAAACGCTGATCGAAAGCGAGCTGTTCGGCCACGCCAAGGGCGCCTTCACCGACGCGCGCACCGCCAAGCGCGGCCTCTTCGAGGAGGCGGACGGCGGCACGCTCCTGCTCGACGAGGTCGGCGAGCTGCCGCTGGCGGTCCAGCCCTCGCTGCTGCGCGTGCTGCAGCAGGGCGAAGTGCGCCGGGTGGGCGACTCGCGCTCCGCCCGCGTCGACGTCCGGGTACTGGCGGCGACCAATCGCGATCTCGCGGCGCACGTGCAGGCGGGAAGGTTCCGCGAGGACCTCTACTACCGCCTCAACGTCGTGCAGCTCCGCCTTCCGCCGCTGCGCGAGCGCCAGGACGAGATCCCGGCGCTCGCCCAGCGGCTGCTCGCGCGCCACGCGGAGAGGATCGGAATGCCGTCGCGCCGCCTCTCGCCGCGCGCGCTCGAATCCCTCAAGACCTACCGCTGGCCGGGGAACGTGCGCGAGCTGGAGAACGCGCTCGAGCGCGCGCTGGTGCTGTCGGAGGACGACGAGATCGGCGCCGAGTCGCTGCCGGAGATCTTGCAGGAGCAGGTGCAGCCCGAGCCGCTGCCCGCGCGGCTCGACCCCGACGATCTCTCGGTGAAGCGGGCCCAGCGCGTGCTCGAGGCCGATCTGATCCGGCGCGCGCTCGAGCGCACCCAGGGCAACCGCACCAGGGCGGCCGAGCTGCTCGAGCTCTCGCCGCGCGCGCTGCTCTACAAGATCCGCGAATACGGACTCGAGTAGGTCCCTGAATTTCAATCGACGACAACCTGGGTGCGGGTGCGATTGCCTGCGCCTTCCTCGCCTCTTTTGCCTCGGGGGAAAGGTAGTCAATTCCATTTCAATGCAGGTGTAATGATAGGCAAGTGAAGGGTCAATGACCCTTCACTGCGCCGGTTCCTTGACTGCCTACATGGAAGCGACGCAAGGATCGGCTCCTGCTCGCGGAGGGGCCGCGTGAATCGAGTTCAGAAGTTCCGGGAAGCCGCACTGATGGCGAAGGCGGAGCTGGCCCGCAGGGCAGGGGTCTCCGAGTCGACCGTCGACCGGATCGAAGCGGGACACGACTGCCGCATGGAGACCAAGCGGAAGATCCTCTTCGCGCTGGGCCTCACCATCCAGGAGAGCGGAAAACTCTTCCCGCGCCACAACGGAGCGACGCGGCAACGGGCGGGGGGACAGTGATGGTCGGTTTTCTTGGCGACACGCTTGCGAATGCTAGCGTCGAGGCGGGGCCGCGGACGTCCTGCGGAGGGGGGCTGGACTAGTCATGGCAAAGAGCAAGCTCGCGCTCGGACTGGACATCGGCTCCTCCTCCGTCAAGCTGGTGCAGCTGAAGGAGGCGAAGCGCGGCTACATCCTGGAGGCGTTCGGCGTCGCGACGCTACCCCCGGAAGCGATCGTGGACGGCGCCCTGATGAACTCGACCGCGATCGTCGAGGCCATCCGTGGCCTGGTGACGCAATACAAGCTGAAAAACCGCGAGGCGGCCATCGGCGTCTCCGGCCACTCGGTGATCATCAAGAAGATCAGCATGCCGAAGATGACCCAGGAGGAGCTCGAGGAGAGCATCCAGTGGGAAGCCGAGCAGTACATCCCCTTCGACGTGAAGGACGTGAACATCGACGTGCAGATCCTCACGCCGCCGGAGGTGGACACCGGCACCGGTCAGATGGACGTGCTGCTGGTGGCGGCGAAGAAGGACATGATCAACGACTACACCTCGGTGGTCTCGGAGGCGGGGCTGACCCCGGTGGTGGTCGATGTCGACGCCTTCGCGGTGCAGAACTCGTTCGAGGTCAACTACGAGCTGCCGAAGAACGAGACCATCGTGCTGGTCAACGCCGGCGCCAGCGTCTGCAACATCAACGTGCTGGCGAACGGTCTGACCACCTTCACGCGCGACGTCACCATGGGTGGCAACCAGTTCACCGAGGAAATCCAGAAGCAGCTCAACGTCAGCTACGACGAGGCCGAGAAGCTGAAGGTGGGCGGGGACGCGGCGCAGGACTCCGACTCGGTCGTCCCGCAGGAGGTGGAGCGCGTCATCCAGGGCGTCGCCGACCAGATGGCGGGCGAGATCCAGCGCTCGCTCGACTTCTACACCGCCACGGCCGCCGATTCGCATATCGCGCGGCTATACCTGTCCGGCGGCACCGCCAAGATCCCTGCGCTCTTCAAGGTCATCGAGCAGCGGGTGGGCGTCCCGGTCGAGATCCTCAACCCCTTCAAGGACATGGAGGTCGACAACCGCCGTTTCGATCCCAACTACGTGACGGAGGTCGCCCCGTCGGCGGCCGTCGCCATCGGGCTTGCGTTGCGCAAGTCGCACGAACGGTAGGAGAGCGCGCGCGATGATCTTCATCAATCTCCTTCCAGTCCGCGCAGCCAAGAAGCGCGAGTTCGGCCGGCAGCAGCTGGTGCTCTTCGTGCTGCTCCTGGTCCTGGCGGGGATCGGGAACTACTTCGTCTACAACCGCTTCGAGTCGGAGCTGCGCTCGCTCGACAAGCAGATCGTCGACACCCGCGCCGAGATCGCCCAGCTGGAGAAGACCATCGGCGAGGTGAAGTCGATCAAGGAAGACAAGAAGGCGCTCGAGGACAAGCTGAAGATCCTCGACACCCTGAAGAAGGGGCGAACCGGGCCGGTGAAAGTGCTCGACGAGCTGGCCACCATCATCCCGCAGAAGGTCTGGATCGTCGACTTCAGCGAGCAGAACGGCGCCGTTTCCATGAACGGCGCGGCCGCCAGCTACGAGGACCTCTCCAACTTCTCCAAGAAGCTGAAGGTCTCGACCCACTTCAGCAACATCACCATCAAGACGGCGCGGCAGCGGGTCGACGGGACCGTCGACTGGGTCATCACCTGCAACACGAACTACTCGGCCTGAGGCGACGAGATGGCGCTCACCGGACAGGAAGTCCTCAACGCGGTCAACAAGATGCCCCTCGGCCAGAAGGTCGGGGTGGTGGCCGGCGTCGTCATCCTCCTCTCCGCGGCGAACTGGTACTTCTTCATCGACCCGATGCAGACCCAGATCAGGGAGCGTCAGGGGACGCTGCGCGCGCTGGAGGACGAGCTGATCCAGAAGCAGTCGATCGCCAACAACCTGGCGCAGTTCAAACACGAGAAGGAGATCCTCGAGCGGCGCCTGGCCCAGGCCCTCACCGAGCTGCCGAACGAGGCGAACATCGACGATCTGATCCGGTCTCTCTCCGAGATCGGCACCAAGAGCGGGCTGACCATCAACAGCATCGAGCCGCAGGCGGAGCAGCGGCAGAGCTTCTACGCGGCGATCCCGATCGTGATGTCGGTGACCGGCAACTACCACGAGATCGGCGTCTTCCTCGACTCGCTCTCCAAGCTGGCCCGTATCGTCAACGTCACCAACATCAAGATGGGGCAGGCGCGAGTCGCCAACGAGAAGCTGCTGATCAATGCCACCTACATCGCCACCACCTTCCGCTTCGTGCCGGAAGCGAACGCGCCGAGGGCCGCGAAATGAAGCGGCAGGCCTTCGCCTTCATCTGCGCCGCCCTCCTGGCCGCTGCCTGCGGGAGCCCGCCGCCTCCGCCCCGCCGCACGGCGCCGGGCGCCGTGGCTGCCGCGCCCAAGCCCGTCACGGACGACGAGGTCAAGCCGCTGGTTCCGAGCAACATCTACGTCTACTCGCCGATCGGCAAGCGCGATCCCTTCCAGAACCAGGCGGTCTTGCAGCAGGGATTCGGCCGGGCGGCGCAGAACCCCGGGCGGGTGAAGACGCCGCTCGAGAAGTGGTCGCTCGATCAGCTCCGTCTCTCGATGACCGTGACCGGGACCGCGACGCCCCTGGCCATGGTCGAGGATCCGGATCACCGCGGCTGGCCCGTGCGCCTGGGCGACTTCATCGGCCAGAACGGCGGCAAGGTCACCGGGATCCACCGCGACGAGATGGTGATCACGGAGACCATCACCGATCACTCGACCGGCCGGGTGTACCCGCAGAATGTGAAGCTGCAGGTGCCCGTCACCCGCGAGGAAGAGAAGGATTTCAAGGCGCTCCAGGAAGGCGAGCACATGGGCGTGGCGAAGGGGGACCAGTGATGCGCGCCGCGATTCGGAGGGACAAACGGATGGCCACCAGAATGCTCCTCACCGCGGTGCTGATCGCGGCCGCTCCCGCGGCCCGCGCGGCAGCACCGGTGAAGGTGACCTCTGTGGAGGAGAAGGGCGGCAAGCTCTTCATCCACGCGACGGCGAAACCGGAATTCACCGTCTTCAAGCTGTCGGGGCCGCCGCGGGTGGTCATCGACCTGAATGAGGGTGACGTCAGCGCGGCGGTACAGGGTGGCGAGTCTGCGGGACACCATTCCATCCACCGTGCCGGCATCGCCGGCTGGAGCGCCGCGCAGTTCGACGAGCGCGGAGTCCGCGTGGGACGGATCGTGGTCGCGCTGGAGGGGGATCAGAAGTACGACGTCGCCGTGGAGGGCAGCGATCTGGTGCTCTCGGTCGGCGAGGACAAGCCGCAGGCGCCAGAGGCGGATCCCGACCTCGTGCTCTCGCGCGAGGACGTGCAGGAGGTGAAGAACCCCGCGCACCGGCTCGGCCGCATCTCGGTCGGCGAGATCGACGGAACGGCCCGGGTCTTCGTCAAGGCGGACGGCGAGATCGGCAAGCTCGGGATCCTCGAGCTGAAGAACCCGGCCCGCCTCGCGCTCGATCTCCACGGCGTCCGCGGAAGGTTCGCGAAGGCCCCGGGGGTCCTCCTTGTCAAGGGCGTCCGAGTCGGCAAGACCGAAGACGGAGCGCGGGTGGTCATCGACGGCGCCGGCGCGACGATGCCGAAGTACCTGATCTCCCGCGTCGCGGACGGGCTCGAGGTGGTGGTCGGCGAGCGGGCCCCGCTCGTCGAGCAGAAGCGGTCCCCGGCCGCGAATCCGGCGGCGGAAGCGGCCGTCGAGCCGGAAGCCGCAAGGATGGCCGCGGCGCCGAAGCTCGTCCCCGTCCGCGCCGTCGACCTGCGCACGATCGAGAACCGGACCGAGGTCCTGGTCGCGCTCGACCAGGCCGTGCGGTTCGAGGTCTCGCGCCCCGAAGCCACCACTTCCGTGCTCACGTTGCACGGAGTCGACCTTCCCGACCGGCTGGAGCGCAACCTCGACGCCAGCTCGCTGGGCGGACCGGTGACGATGCTCTCGAGCTACCGCGTTCCGGGCGGCTCCGACGTCAAGGTGGTCGCGACGGTGGCCAAAGGGACGCTCGACGAGCTGACGGCGCAGAAAGGCACCCTGGTGTGGAAGTTCGGCGGCCCCAAACCGGTGGCGCAGGCCACGACCCCCGCGCCGCGCGCGGCGGCGATGGCCTCCGAGGCGCGTGCCGCCGCCAGCCAGACGAACGTCTACGACGCGAGCAACTACAGCGGCCGCAAGGTCGACTTCAACGTCAAGGACATCGACATCAAAAACCTGCTCGGCGCCATCGCGGAGATCAGCAAGAAGAACATCATCGTCGCCGACGACGTGAAGGGCACGGTGACGATCAAGCTGCGCAACGTCCCCTGGGACCAGGCGCTGGACATCGTGCTCAAGTCCAAGGGCCTGGGCCGCGAGGACATCGGCAACATCATCCGGGTCGCGCCGATCGAGACGCTGCGCGCCGAACAGAAGTCCGCGGCGGAGGCCTACCGGAACCGTCAGGCGGCCGAGCCGCTCAAGGTGCGGCTGATCCCGGTGAACTATGCACGGGCGGAACAGCTCACCGCGCAACTCAAGGACGCCCTCACCGAGCGCGGAACGGTATCGGTCGACTCGCGCACGAACACACTGATCGTCAAGGACGTCCAGGAAGCGTTGCTCCGCGCCGAAGGCATCATCCGCAACCTCGACACGCAGACGCCGGAGGTGCTGATCGAGGCGCGCATCGTCGAGGCGGCGACCAGCTTCTCCCGGCAGGCCGGCATCCAGTGGGGCGGCAACGTCAACCTCGCGCCGACGTTCGGCAACGCCACCGGGCTCATCTTCCCGAACATCCTTGCAGTGGCCGGCGCCGCCGACGATCCCTCCGCTCCTACCGGGGGACTCCAGGGCGTCAATCAACCCAACTTTGCCGTCAACATGCCGGCACCGATTGGCCTGAACAGCGGTGGCGGTCTCGGGTTCGTCTTCGGCAGCGCGGGTGGCGCCGCCAACCTGAACCTGCGCCTCTCCGCGGCGGAGGCGAGCGGTACCATCAAGACCATCAGCTCGCCGCGGGTGGTCACCGTCGACAACGTGGACGCCAGCATCAGTCAGGGCGTGAGCATCCCGTTCTCGCAGACCAGCGCCGCGGGAGTGGCGACCAACTTCATCGAAGCGCGCCTCGAGCTGCGCGTGACCCCGCACGTGACGCAGGAAGGGTCGATCCAGATGAAGATAAGCGCCACCAACAACCAGCCGAACCCGCAGCTCACCGGCTCGAACGGCCAGCCCTCCATCAGCCGCCGGGAAGCGCGCACCGAGGTACTGGTGCGCGACGGCGAGACCACCGTGATCGGCGGCATCTATACCCGCCGCAATTCAGAGGCGTGGAACGAGGTCCCGGTACTCTCGAAGATTCCGGTCCTGGGGTGGCTCTTCAAGAAGAAGGCCGTCTCCGACGACCGCACCGAGCTGCTGGTGTTCATCACGCCGCGCATCGTCAACCGTTCGCAGTCCATCGTCGCCGCGGCGCCGTCCGCGGGCGACGAGGGGAAGTAGGAGGAGGGACATGAAAAGGCGCTGGCTCATCCTGCTGGCGGCGCTCGCCGCCGCCTCCTGCAAGCTCAACCGGAACAGCTCCCTGGAGGTCACCAAGGTGGTCATCGGGAAGCTGGACAACGGGGTGTGCACGTACGATCCCTCGAGCGACGAGTTCGACTTCGCGCAGATCAACCCCGCCGCGAATACCGGCGGAACCATGGGCGTCGTGGTGAAGAACCAGCTCACCGATCCTGCTTCGCTGAACTCGACGCTGCGGACCACCTCGGCGACGTTCCATCCTCACCAGATGGTGGGCGACTACGAGATCGTCGGCGGCGCCATCACGCGCGGAGTGATCATTCCGGTGTCCGGCGCCCAGATCGACCCCGGCAGCTCCGGTCCGGTCCTCATACCCTTCTTTTCGCCGGCGGCGACGACGACGATGTCCGGAACCATCCGCGTCACTTTCCACATCGAGGGCAAGCTCGACGATGGGTCAGTCGTTCAAACGAGCGAGCACGAGTACATCTTCGTGACCTGCGCCGCGGCGGGGTGCAACAGCCCCTGCCTGTAGCTTGACGCTGTCGCTCGCGACGTGACAGATCGGCTGGGTGACCCTCACGCTCGCCGAGCTGTACGTCCGGCAGGGATTGATCGGGCGGGCCCGCGAGATCTACCGCCGGCTCGCGGAGGCTGGCGACGAGAGGGCGCGGCAGCGGCTGTCCGAGCTACCCTCTGCGGAGGGACCGATCGCCGTGCTCCGGGACTTGCTCACGCGGGTGCAGGATCGCAGGCGGGGGAACTAGCAGATGGGGTTCAAGGAAGACCTCCAGCAGATCTGCGGCAAGGTGGACGGTTCCTTCGCGGCCAGCGTGATGGGGTTCGACGGCATTCCCATCGAGACGCACGAGGCCCGGCCGCCGGACGGGATCGAGCTGCAGAGCCTTCTGGTGGAGTACTCCGGAATCGTCTCGCAGGTGCGGCAGGCGGCGGAGACGCTGCAGATGGGGAAAGCCAGCGAGGTCTCGATCCGGACGGAAAGGCTGGTGGCCGTGGCGCGGCCGCTGACGCCCGATTACTTCGTCGTGCTCGCGTTGGCGCCGGAAGGGAACGTGGGCCGGGCCCGGTACGAGCTGCGGGTGGCGGGGCCGAAGCTCGCGGCGCAGCTTTAACCCCGGCGCGCCCACGGCCACGTCGCCGTCGCCGTCCACGATCACGTCAACGTCCACATCACGTCCACGTCGACGTCGACCGAAGTAGCCTTCAATCCCTTGGTTGGTCTGGACGATTGGGCGGGTTTGCGGTAGACCGCGCGCCCTCGGGTCGAAAGGCAGGGAGACCGCAGCGATGGCTGACGTGATCGACACCAGCGAATTCCGCAACGGGCTCAAGATCCTGATCGACAACGAGCCCTACGTCATCGTCGAGTTCCAGCACGTGAAGCCCGGCAAGGGCTCGGCATTCGTGCGCACGCGCTACAAGAGCCTGATCACCGGCCGCGTCCTCGAGAAGAACTTCAAATCGGGCGAGAAGGTGGGCCGCCCGGACATCGAGGAAAAAAAGATGCAATACCTCTATAAGGAGGGCGACCACTACGTGTTCATGGACTCCAAGACCTTCGACCAGAGCCACATCGACGAGAAGGGCCTCGGTGAGTCGCGCAATTTTCTCAAGGAAAACATGGACGCCTCCGTGCTGTTCTGGAACGGCCGGGCCATCTCCGTCGATCTGCCGAACACGGTCGAGCTGAAGGTCGTCAAGTGCGATCCCGGCGTCCGCGGCGATACCGTGTCCGGCGCGATGAAACCGGCGACGCTGGAAACCGGCTACACGCTTCAGGTGCCGCTCTTCATCAATGAAGGCGACATCTTGAAGATCGATACCCGGACGGGTGAGTATCTGACCCGCGTGGGCTGATCGAAAGGGCGCGAGTGGACGTCGACAAGCTGAAAGCGATCCTGGCGGCGCTGCAGGGCACCGACGTCAGCCGCCTGATTTGGGTTTCCGGACAGGAAACGCTCGACCTGCGCCTCGGCCATCCACCGCCGACCACGGCGGTCCACGCGGTGCCGATGGCCGCTCCGATGGCGGCGCCGCTGCACGTGCAAGCCGCCAATCCGCATCCGCCCCCGGCGCCGGCGCCGGACGCGGCTCCCCCGCCGCCCCCGCCCGCCGTCAAGCCCGCGGAGGACAAGAAGACGTTCACGGTCAACTCGCCGTTCGTGGGGACGTTCTACCGATCGGCTTCGCCCGACAGCCCGCCGTTCGTCGACGTGGGACAGGTGGTGAAGAAGGGCCAGGTTCTCTGCATCGTCGAGGCGATGAAGCTGATGAACGAGATCGAAGCGGAGCAGCCAGGGCGCCTGATCGAGGCGCTGGTCCAGAACGGCAGCCCGGTCGAGTACGGCGAGTCGCTCTTCCGCCTCGAGCCAGTGTAGTGTTCCACCGCATCCTCATCGCCAACCGGGGTGAGATCGCGCTGCGTGTGATCCGCGCGGCGCGCGAGCTCGGCGTGGAGACCGTCGCCGTGCATTCCACGGCGGACTCGAACTCGCTGCATGTCCGATTCGCCGATCAGTCGCTCTGCATCGGTCCGCCGCCGTCGAAAGAGAGCTATCTCAACATTCCCGCCATCCTCTCCGCCGCGGAGGTGAGCGGGGCCGACGCCATCCATCCCGGCTACGGTTTCCTCAGCGAAAACGCGGAGTTCGCGGAGATGGTCCAGCATTCCGGGCTGGGGTGGATCGGCCCGCGCCCGGAGATGATCCGGATGATGGGCAACAAGATCCGCGCCAAGGAAGCGATGAAGGAAGGCGGTCTCCCTCAGCTGCCGGGCAGCGAAGGCGTGGTGCAGGACGAGCGCGACCTGGTGCGGCTCGCCGAGAAGATCGGCTTTCCCGTGATCCTCAAGGCGGCCGCGGGAGGCGGCGGGCGCGGGATGAAGATCGTCCGGGAGAAGGAGCAGATCGCGCAGATGTATCGCACGGCCTCCGCGGAATCGCTCGCCGCCTTCGGCAATGGAGACATGTACGTCGAGCGCTACGTGGAGCGGCCGCGCCACATCGAGATCCAGATCGTCGCAGACGAGCACGGCAACGTCATCCATCTCGGTGAGCGCGAGTGCTCGGTCCAGCGGCGGCACCAGAAGATGCTGGAAGAGAGCCCGTCGCCGGCGCTGAACGAGAAGCTGCGGGAGCGGATGGGCCGCGTCGCCGTCGAGGCGATGAAGAAGATCCGCTACAACAACGTCGGGACCATCGAGTTCCTCCTCGACGAGCGCGGCGATTTCTACTTCATGGAGATGAACACCCGCATCCAGGTGGAGCATCCGGTGACCGAGAGCGTCACCGGCCTGGACCTGATCAAGGAGCAGATCCGGCTGGCGGCGGGCGAGGAGCTGGGGCGCACGCAGAAGAGCATCTTCCTCAAGGGGCATGCCATCGAATGCCGCGTCAACGCTGAGGATCCGGTGTCGTTCGCGCCCTCACCCGG
>VBKQ01000413.1 GCA_005879505.1 Deltaproteobacteria bacterium | reverse complement strand
TGGCGTCGAGCGCGATCACTTCGCCCTGCTTGGTCACCACCAGCGGGTTGATCTCGACGATGCTCGCGTCGGTCGCCTCATACGCTTTGTACGTCCCGAGGGCGAACTTCACGAAGCTGTTGACGGCGTTGCCGGAAAGTCCGAGCCCGAACGCCAGATCGCGCGCCTGGTACCCTGCCAGCCCGACCACCGGATCGATGACGGCCCGCAGGATCTTCTCCGGGTGCTTGGCGGCGACCTCCTCGATCTCCACCCCGCCCTCGCTCGAGGCCATCATCACGTTGCGGCCGATCGCGCGGTCGAGGGTGACGCCCAGATAGAGCTCACGCGCGATGTCGCAGCCTTCCTCCAGGTAGACCTTGCGCACTTTCTGGCCCTGGGGACCGGTCTGATGGGTCACCAGCTGCACGCCCATGATGCGTTTGAAGATCTCGCCCGCCTCCTCGGGGCTGCGGGCCAGCTTCACTCCACCTCCCTTGCCGCGGCCTCCGGCATGGATCTGCGCTTTGACGACGGCCACGCCCTTGCCGCCCGCCATCAGCTCGCGCGCCGCGGCGACGGACTCTTCCGCGGACTGGACCAGTTTGCCGCGCGGCACCGCCACTCCGTAGCCACGGAGGATCTCCTTGGCCTGGTACTCGTGGATCTTCATGACGGGCGCCTCAGTACACCGCACCGGCAGGGCGTGCAAGCGCGGGTGGCGCGCGCATCTTCGGTTGGCGGCCGCCGACGGCGGCTCTTGAGGCTGTACAGCTTACGCTGCTGCCCAGCTCCGTCCCGTTCCGATCAGCGTCTCGAACTGCGGCGCCTCCACCGGCCGGCTGAGATGGTACCCCTGCGCGTACGCGCAATGCATCTTCCGCAGCTGCTGCAGCTGTTGCTCGGTCTCTACACCTTCCGCGACCACTTCCATGTCGAGGCTCTTCGCCAGCGCGAGGATGGTGTTGACGATCTCCACGGCGTCGTCGCTCGCGCCGATGCGGTGGATGAAGCTCCGGTCGATCTTCAGGGTGTCGATGGGAAACTGGTGCAGGTAGCTGAGCGAGCTGTAACCGGTGCCGAAATCGTCGAGGTCGATGCGAACGCCCATCGCGCGAAGCTCGGTCATGGTCTGCGCGACGTTGGGATGCTTGTCCATCAGGAGCGACTCGGTGACCTCGAGCCGGAGCGAACGCGGCGACAGCCCGGTCTCTCGCAGCACTTCGGCGACCTCGGCCACCAACCCCGGGCCCTGGAACTGCCGGGAGCTGAGGTTGACGCCGATCTCCAGCTGCGGCTGGGCGAGCCGCTCCTGCCATTCTTTCATCTGCCGGCACGCTTCGCGTAGCACCCAAGCGCCGATCTCGACGATCAATCCGGTCTCTTCCGCGAGCGGGATGAACTCCATCGGCGGCACCAGACCCCGCTCCGGATGCTTCCAGCGCACCAGGGCTTCGGCGCCGGTGATCTGACCGGTGGAGAGCGACACCACCGGCTGGTAGTGGAGGTGGAACTCGTGGCGTTCCAGGGCGCGCCGCAGGGAAGTCTCGAGCTCCAGGAGCTCGACCGCGCGATCGTGCATGCTGGCATCGAACTCGACGCAGCGGCCTCGGCCTTGCGCCTTGGCCCGGTAGAGCGCGGTGTCGGCGTCGCGCAGGATGTCCTCGGGATGCGCGTAGGCGGCGCTGCCGGGCGCGATGCCGACGGACGCTCCGCTGAACACCTCGTGCGCCCCGAGCCAGAACGGCACCCGCAGCTCCTCGCGCAGCCGGTCCGCCACCTTGCGGGCGTCCCCGACGCTCGCGACGTCTTCGAGCAGGATGGTGAACTCGTCGCCGCTCAGGCGCGCGACGGTGTCGGCGGGCCGCAGGCAGGACTGCAGGCGGCGCGCCACTTCGACCAGGAGCTCGTCGCCGCGCACGTGGCCGAGGCTGTCGTTGATCACCTTGAAGCGGTCGATGTCCAGGACCAGCACCGAGAAGCTGGTCTGGTGCCGCCGCTTCTCCAGCGCGAGGCGGTGCTCGAGACGGTCGAGGAAGAGCGCGCGATTCGGCAAGCCGGTGAGGACGTCGTGGAAGGCGTCGTGCAGGAGCTTCTCGCGCTCCGTCGATTCGGCGTGCATGCGCGCGGTGACGTCGAGGACGGCGCCGCTGATCAGCCGCTGGCCGTCCATCTCGACCGGGCGCTGGTGCACTTCCAGGTAGACGAGCTGGCCATCCCGGCGCACTGCCCGGACGACGTACGGGGCTCCGCCCTCCGCCTTCGCGCGCGCGAGCGCCAGATCGGGGGGATGGATGAACTCGAGGAACGAGCCGCCCACCAACTCCTCGGCCGCGCAGCCGACCATCTCGGCCGCCCGCGCATTCACCCAGACGATGCGTTCCCCCGAGAGCACGTACAGGCCCGCGAGACAGTGATCGAGCAGAAGGGGAAGGTG
>VBKQ01000412.1 GCA_005879505.1 Deltaproteobacteria bacterium | reverse complement strand
TTCCTCTAGGGCCGGCGTTGCCGCCGGCCTCCAGCGAGCGACCCGGGAGCGCGGCGGGCCACCGCATTGCTCCCCTATGTGCTCTTGCTCCGGGTGGGGCTTGCCGTGCCGCCCGTGTCGCCACGGGCGCGGTGCGCTCTTACCGCACCGTTTCACCCTTGCCGGCTTTCGCCGGCGGTCTGTTCTCTGTGGCGCTGTCCCGCGAGTCGCCTCGGCTGGCCGTTAGCCAGCACCCTGCCCTTTGGAGCCCGGACTTTCCTCCGGCGCGTTTTGAAGACGCCGGCGTGCGCCCGGGCGGCTCTGACCAGGTGGAATTCTAACGCACGCCCGCAGCCTCGGCTAGGCTTGGCCCGGTGAACTCCGCCGCTGTGCTGCTCCTGCTGACGGCCCTCGGGCCGAAACCCCGGGCGATCAGTTACTCGCTCGTGGCGGGGCGATGCTACGAGCATGTCGCGCCAGGGGCGACCGAGGCGCGTTCCACGCTCGCCGTCGGCACCACGGCGCGGCTTTCGGCCCTGTTCCGGTTCTCCCGGCTTTGCGGTGGGCACCGCAACCCGATCCCATGCCCGGCGACGCCGCTCCAGGTCCACGCTGCGGGCGGGCTCACAGTCGCCTCGGTGCGCGGCACCGACATCCAGGTCGAGGCCCACGGGCCCGGGCGCGGAGCCATCGTCGTACGCGCGCGCAAGAAGCAGTTTCCGCCGCTCGCGGTGAGGGCCGCCGTCCCTGCCGGCCTGGTCGCGCGCGTGAGCTCCTCGGTGATCGCCTTCCCCGAGTTGCGCAGCCTGCGCATCGCCGAGGGCGGAAGGACCGCGCTTTGGCTCTATCCGGTCGACGGCGGTCGCAGGCCCCTCTGCGCCGGAGGCAGATTGCTGACCTCCGCGCCCGCGCTCGGGATCGCCGGAGGCAGCGCCTGGGACCTCTCTGCCCAGCATGAAGTTCACGCCGTCGGCGCGCCCGGCTGGTCATTTCTCGAGCTCTCGCTCGGCGAGCACCGCTTGTCGTTGCCGGTCGAGATCGTGCCGGCCGGGGCGATCCAGCGCCTGGTGCTCGAGCCGCAGCGGACCGAATCGGGTCCGATCCGGATCGCGGTCCGAGCCTATGACGACGCCGGCGAAGTGATCGGCTCCTCCGTGCGGCTCTGGCTCCACGGAGACGGCTCGTTGCTGCGCATCGGCAGCTTCGACCAGCCGCTGCGAGAGCTCGAAACGACGGACGCGGAGATCGCGATCGATCCCGCGCACCCTGGCGCGACGATGATCCTGAGCGCACAGCTGCCGAACGGAGTCACCGGGCGCCTGGATCTGGAAGCGCCGGCAAGATAGTCGCGGCCGCCGAAGGCGGCTGTCCCGGTCAGGCCATCTCTTCGTCGATGGCGCGATTCGACATCTCGTCCGCGAGCGCGTTCTCCTCGCGCGGGACGTGCTGCAGGTCGTATCGATCGAAGCTGCGGAGCAACCTCAGCGCCTCGGCGTGGAGCGGCTTGAGCCCGGCGTGGCGGACGGCATACTCGCCCTTGAGCTGACGGACCAGCAGCTGCGAATCGGCGCGGACCTCGACCTCCCGGTATCCGAGCTCCCGGGCATGCTTCAAGCCCAGGAGTAGCCCCTCGTATTCGGCGACGTTGTTGGTCTGCTTCCCGAGATACCGTCCGAGCCGCGCGATCACGTTGCCCGCAGCGTCGGTGAGGACCGCACCGGCGCCGGCCGGACCGGGATTCCCCCGCGCCGCCCCGTCCGAGTAGACCCGGACAGTCCGCCGCGGCCCTGCCGCGCTCTTTTCCCGCAGCGGCAACTTCTCCTGCTGCAGCTGCCCGGCGGCGCCGCGCAGCAACTTTTGCGCGGCCTCCCGCGTGAGCCCAGGAAACACCGCGCAGGTCTTCTCCAGCGTCTCGTGCTCGGCGATCGCGAGCAGGAGCTGCGCGGGCGTGGCGATCACCTAGACGTTGGCCGCCGCCTGCGGCTCCTCGGCGGCGTAGATGAAGCGATGGCAGTTCGGGCAGGTGAGGATCTCGTTGCCGGTGATCAGGTTGTTGGCCATCTGCGGCGGGATGTTGCGCTGGCATCCCTTGCACGTTCCCCCGACCACCGCCACCACCGCGAGCCCGCCGCGCTGCTTGCGGATCCGTTCGTACTTGTTCACCAGCGACCGATCGCACAGCTCCAGCAGCCGCTGGCGCTCCGCTTCCAGGGAAGTCATCCGGCCCTGCAGCCCCTCCAGTACGGTCTTGATCTCCGCCCCCTCGCGCGCCACCACGGCTTCCTTCTCCGCCAGCGCCTGCTCTGCCGCTTCCACCTGCTTCTTCAGCTCGCCGTGCTCGAGGGCGAGCCTCTTGATCTCCTCGTCCGCGGTCTGGTTGGTCTTCTTCGCGATATCGAGCTCGCGGGCGAGCGCCGCATACTCGCGCGGCGTCTTCAGCTCGTTCAGGCGCGACTCCCACTTGCGCACCTTCTCCTTCTCGAGCTGCAGGAGCTGCTCGTTCTGCCGTCGCGCGCGCTCGTTGTCGGCGATGCGGCCACGCATGGCATCGAGATTGGCCCTGGCCTGGTTTCGCTCCGCCTCGATCTGCCTGAGGCGGGCGGGATGCTTCTCGGCTTCAGTGGAGAGGTCGCGAATCTTGAGATCGACCTGTTGCAGTTCTTCGAGCGCCTTCAGCTTCTCTCGCGACAACGTTTGCCTCCGAGCGGGCCTGCT
>VBKQ01000411.1 GCA_005879505.1 Deltaproteobacteria bacterium | reverse complement strand
CGAGACGCAGATAGGCGGTGCGGTCGGTCGTCTGGTCTGCGATCGATTGCAACTCGGCGCGGGTCGCGTACTCGCGCCGACGCAACTCGGGCATGCGGTGGCGCAACTCATCGAGCGAAAGAAGGTCTTCTTGGTAGGCGGTGAGTAGGCGCGCGATGCTCTTTTGCAGACGAGCGAGATCGCGCCGAAGCCCATCTTCGCGACGCTTTGTCGGATCGATGTGGCGTGCGGCTGCCAGCCGGCGGTCGAGCTCGCTCTGGATCAGGCCGGGCTCTTCGAGCAGCTTGACGATCTCGGTCCATGCGACCCGATCGAGAAGATCTTGGCGGATCGGGCGGCTGTGGCAAAGCGGTCCGCCGAGCCGGCGCCAGGCATCGGAACCGAGACAACGATAATAATAGATCGTGCGGGCGCTCGATCGCGTCGATGTCCGGTAGAGCGCGTAGCCGCAGTTGGCACAGGACACCAGGCCCTGCACCACACTGGGCACGACCGTACGGCGCGGTGCGTGCGTTTTGTTGGCTTCCAGACGCTCCTGGGCGAGGGCGAAGGTCTGCTCATCGATGATCGGCGGCACTGGAATCGCGATCCACTCGTCCTGCGGCCGCTCATGGTGTGCACTGTCACGCGACGCAATACCGCCACGCAGGCGTAACGGCCGGGTGATGCGTTGCCGTGGCGCGGTCTGTGTCTTGCCGAAGCCAGCGGCGCCTTTATAGGCGGGGTTACGCAGCATGGCCCAGACCGTCGAGCGTTCCCAGCGACCGGTTTGCTTGCGCGTCGGGATCCGCTGCTCATTGAGCAGACGGGTG
>VBKQ01000410.1 GCA_005879505.1 Deltaproteobacteria bacterium | reverse complement strand
CCAGGCCCAGTACCCTCCCCAGCCGAGCACCTCGTAGGCCCACCAGCCGCCGAGCACGATCGCGCAAGTGAGGAAGATCCAGGAGACGAGCAGGAAGTTGCGCAGCGGCCGGATGAAGTCGTTTCCCAGGCGGCCGACGAGGAGGGCGGCGCAGGCGAGGCCGAAGGGGATCGTCATGCCCACGTAACCCGAGTAGAGGAAGGGCGGGTGGATCACCATGAGATAATGGTTCTGCAAGAGCGGGTTCGGTCCGGGGCCGTCGAGCGCAGGATTCGGGACGGTCGCGAACGGCTGCGCCGGCCCCGCGAGCAAGAAGCTGAAGAAGGCGCCGCAGGCGAGCCAGACCCCGACCGCGTAGGGCATGTATTCGGGATGGTCGCCGGCTTTGCGCCAGGTAGCGACCGAGACGTACACGCCCATCACCAGCCCCCAGAACAGGATCGACCCCTCGAGCGAGGACCAGAGGCTGACGATCGATACCCAGGTGGGCACCGCGCGGGACCCGACGTGAGCGACGTAGCTGACGCTGAAGTCGTGCGTGAGCAGCGCGTACTCCATCGTCAGATTCGCCAGCGCCATGAACGCCGCGAACGCGTATGCCAGCCGGCGGGCCCACTTCCAGCCGGCGGCGCTGGGCCGCGCGCCGGTCGCGAAACCGACGATGGAGCCGGCGCTGGCGGCGAGCAGCGCGAGCAGGATCAGGGTGCGGCCGAGAGTCGGGACCATGTGCTCCAGTTCTACCGCGGAGACCCTGCGACCGCTGGCGGCGGCATGTCGTCGAGTCCTTCCGTCGACCGCATCAGCTCCTTGATGTCGACGTTCTTGTCGGCGGGCGCACGATACTTGTTGTCGTGGGAGACCATCAGGCGCTGGCCGTCGAAAGTGCCGTCCTTGGCCAGCGTGCCCTCGATCACCACCCCGATGCGGTCGCGGAAGAGTTGGGGAGGCACGCCGTGCGAGACCACGTGCACCATCGCCGTGCCGTCGGTGACGTCGAACTCGAGATTCGAGACGCCATCGCCCCGCTTCACTGAACCGGCCGCCACCTGGCCGCCGAGCCGGATGGTGGCGCCGGTCGCCTTCGAGCCGGCGGCGCGCAACTCCTTGGGACCCCAGTAGTACACCAGGTTCTCGCCGATGCCGCCGATGGCGATGAAGAGGAATGCCGCGGCCGCGGCCCCGAGGGCGCCGAAAGCAAACCACCTGGTCTTCGCCGTGGTCAGGCGAGGATCGGGCGGAGTCGTGGCGCCTTCGGTCATCAGGAGGTCTCCTTGCTGGCGCGGGTCTTCTCGCTCCTGAAGCGGAGGAACACCGAGGTCGCGTACGCGCCGAGGACCGCGGCCGTCACCGCGTAGGCCGCCACTACGAATTCCCACCCTCCCTGGATCATGCCGCTCAAACGGTACCTCCGGTGACCTGCGCGCGGCCCGCCGCCGGCCGCTTCTCCGGCAGCGGAGGCGCCATCTCGCCACGCCGGCGCAGCGCCGCCACTCGCGTGCGCAGTCCGACCAGGCCGATCCAGAGGAAGAGGATCCCGAAGGCGTTGATGCGCAGCGGCCAGTGGAAGGCGCTGGAAACGGTCTGCGGGGTGGACTGTGCCTGGTGCAGCGAGTTCCACCACTTGACCGAGAAGTAGACGATGGGAACGTCCACGAACGCCACGATGCAGGCGACCGAGGACCAGACCGCGCGTTTCGCCGGATCGTCCACGAACGCGCGCAAGGCCAGGATGCCTCCGAAGGCGAAGACCATCACCGCCGTGGTGGTGAGCCTTGGATCCCAGTCCCACCAAACTCCCCAGGTCGGCTTCGCCCAG
>VBKQ01000418.1 GCA_005879505.1 Deltaproteobacteria bacterium | reverse complement strand
TTCGCCACCTGCTCGCGCCACCAGCGCTGCCCCGACTCGGGCAGCAGATAGACCGGGTCGTAGTACTCGTACTTGCGCGTGAGCGCGTCGAGATCGTCCTGCTCGATCCCGGTGCGGTAGTTCTTCGTCCAGTAGGAGATCCCCTTCTCCCGGTCGTACTCCGCCACCTGGTGCACCCAGCGCTTCCCCACGTACGGGACGTCGCACACGATGCGCGGAGTGGCGAAGCCGGGCAGGTACCCCATGATGTCGTGCTGCAGGGCCTGCGCCTCGGCGACGGTCGTGCGCCAGTGCTCCGAGTTCGGGATCATGTCGCACATGTAGAAGTAGTAGGGCAGTACGCGCGCGTGGTCCTGGAGCATGAAGCAGAGGTCGAGGAGCGCCTTCTGTGAATCGTTCACTCCCCTGAGCAGCACTCCCTGGTTGCGGACGTCGCGGAACCCCATGGAGAGAAGCGTCCCCGCCGCCTTGCCGAGCAACGGCGTGACCTGGTTCGCGTGGTTCACGTGCGTGTGCAGCGACAGGTTCACGCCGCGTGAGAACGCCTTCTTCGCCAGGCGATCCATCCCCTGCAGCACTTCGTCCTGCAGGAAGTGCTGGGGGATCCCCATCAACCCTTTAGAAGCGAGCCGCACGTCCTTGATGTTCGGCAGATCGAGCAGGGCGGCGACGAACGCCTCGAGCTGCTGGATGGGCATGTTCGCGATGTCGCCGCCCGACACCACCACGTCGCGCACGCCGGGCGTCGCCCGCAGGTAGTCCAGCATCTGCCGCTGCCTGTCCTTCTGCGGCACCGCGAACTTCAGCTTCTTGACCTGTGGGACGGAGTTTCCCACCAGGTCCATGCGGGTGCAGTGACCGCAGTACTGGGGGCAGGTGGAGAGCATCTCCGCCAGCACCTTGGTGGGATACCGGTGCGTGAGGCCCTCCACCTTCCACATCTCCGCCTCGTGCAAGCTGTCGCGCGACGCCTTCGGGTGGCTGGGCCAGTCGGCGCGCCGATCGCTGAAGGCCGGCAGCATGTAGCGGCGGAGCGGGTCCTCGTAGAGGTTCTGCTCGTCCATGGTGTTGATCATGTGCGGCGTGATCAACATCGACATCGTCGCCCGCTCGCGGATGTCGCGCTCGAGGTCCTCGGCCAGGGCGTCGCTGAGAACCTCCCCGAGCGCCTCCTTCAGCTCCCGCAGGTTCTTGACGGTGTTCTTCCGTTGCCAGGTCGCGTCCTCCCACTCGGCGCGGGTCACGCTCCGGTACCCTGGCAGCCGCGTCCAGTCCGGCTCCACGTAATTCCGCTCCAGCGGGTACTGGAAAGGTTGTTCCGCTTTTCTTTTCGGGACGTAGCGCGCTGCCGACATGCTCGAGGATGCCTCCGCAGTGCGTGAGTACCCGCGCCACCGGGGCGGGTCAAGGACGCTGCGCAGTTTCCTCGCGGCCGCTACACTCCGGCGCCGTGCTGCGCTTCAAGGTCGGGCCGTTTCCCATCACCGTCTACCCCTGGTTCTTCCTCAGCGCCATTCTGCTCGGGGCGGGCTATGGGTTCGGCTGGAGGATGGCAGCCTGGATCTTCGTCGTCTTTGTCAGCGTGCTCGTGCACGAGCTGGGGCATGCGCTCGTCGGCCGCGCGTTCGGGGGGCGCCCGGAGATCCGCCTCGAGGCATTCGGCGGCGTTACCTTTCCCCAGTTTCGCAGCCGCCCTCGTCCGGGCCGGCAGTTCATCCTTTCCTTTGCGGGTCCGATCGCCGGCCTGCTGCTCGGCTCGGTCGCCTACGGGACGGTTCGCGCGATTCCTCCGGAGCAGGGATCGGTCAGCGCGTTCATCATGGGCCAGTTCATCTGGGTGAGCGTCGTCTGGGCGGCGTTCAACCTGCTGCCCATCTTGCCGCTCGATGGGGGCAACATGCTGCTCGCCTTCATCGAGGGAGTGCGCGGCAAGACATCGCTCACGGTGGCGTCATGGATCTCCGTGTTCGTGGCGCTCGTCGTCGCGGCAGTCGTGACCTGGCTGTTCGGTCCGGATCCGTTCGCGCTGCTCTGGCTCGGACTCTTCGCGCTGCAGAACGTGCAGCGCGCGCGCGCGGCCGCCGCGCACGATCGGGGGCCCGAGGCCGCCGCGGCGCCGCAGGAGGATGCGGTCGAGCGCGCCGACGTCGCGGCCGCGATGGAAGACGCCCGCACCGCGCTCCAGCGGCGCGACTTCGACTCTGCTCTCGCCGCCGCCAAGCGCCTCGAAGCCGGAGGCGGTCCTTTCCGGCAAGCGGCCGCCCTCCGGCTGCGCGCCGGCATCGAGCTAGCGCGCGGGGACAACGAGTCCGCTGCGATGTTCGCCGGCCAGAGCTACACGATCTGGCAGAGCGCCGATGCGGCGGTGGTGGCGGCCCGCGCCAATCTGCGCGCCGGCGCCGAGGACC
>VBKQ01000417.1 GCA_005879505.1 Deltaproteobacteria bacterium | reverse complement strand
CCGCGTACCGTTCGAGCGGTTGCGCCAGGCTGCCAAGGCAGGCGGGAGGCGCGCATGATGGGGACGATCGCCGCGACGGTGATCTACTTCCTGGCGCTCGATAGCAGCGGCAAGCCTCTCGGCAAGCCGCAGGCAGGATCGCGCTGCTGGCGGGTTGTGGGATGTCGGTCCTGGGTGCGTGGACGGGCGATCTGCTCTCGCGGTAGCAGCGATGCGAGTGCGTGGCTGCGCAGGCGGCGTGAGCTGCGCCGCTGCAAGCTCGGATCGGAGGTGAAGTGATGGACCTCCATGCAATCATCACCGTCGTCAGCGCTGTCATCGCGATCGCCGCTGTGGTCGCGTTGGCCCTGGCTCTCCGGAAGAAGGGGAACTGACCATGGCGCAGGCGCTCTACATCCGAACATCGACCACCGATCAGGACGGACAACCGAGCCATCGAGAAGCAGTCCGAACAGACATTCAGCCGCGCGCCACGCGCGCGACCCCACGGGAGCCTGGGAACACATCGCTGAGGTCAGCGCCCCGTGGTTGCCGCGGTGAGCGCGGCCGCGCCGACTGTGGCGCACTGCGCGTCATGCTCGGACAGGTCCCCAGACACCCCAATTGCGCCGACGATCTTTCCTTCCACCAGGAGCGGTACGCCACCATCCACCGGCACCGCGCCCTGCAGCGCCAGGACGCGCAAGCCGACCCCGCCCTTGGCCAAAGCGTCCTCGAATGCCTTAGTGGGTCGCTTGTAGAGCGCCGCGGAGCGCGCCTTGTCAATGGCGACGGCCGCACTGCCCAGCTGGGTCGTATCCGCCTTCTCGTAGTAGACGAGCGTTCCGGCAGGGTCGACGACAGCGATGGCCATGAACCAGCCGTTTTTGCGCGCCTCTGCGGAAGCAGCTGTGGCGGCTCTCTTCGCTGCATCGAGACCGATTGATGGTCCGATGGGGATCGCGTAGGTGCTGGTGGCCGGTTTAGCGGCCGGTGCTGGACCCTGTTGTGCTCCGGCTGCCGTCGCGAGCGCCGCCGTGAGCGGCAGCAACGCGTTCACGAATGGCTTGGCGAACATGGCGCGACTCTCCTTTACCGATCGCCGGGATCGGTTCGAACTTGTCTCTAAGATACCTCAACCGCGCGCAGCATCGCGTCCCGAAGACACTGCCTCGTGGCTCTTTAGCGGCAGCAACGCGTTCACGAATGGCTTGGCGAAAATGTAGCGACTCTCCTTTACCGATCGCCGGCATGGTACCGACCCCTGTCGTCCCGAACGAGCCGTTTCCTGAACCGCTCGAGGCCTGCCGACTCCTCTGCCGCGTGTGTCACTTCACGGCACGCGCGGCGGACACGCTAGCTGGGATTACACGGCTCGTTCAATCTGTGGGAGATTGGCGACTCGATGACTATCGGAGTGAAGGACGAGACGGCCTTGTCGGAGACGCGACCCGCCGCCATGTTCACGTCGCAGCTCGTGTCCGAGGGGGCCCATGTTGCGGTGGTCAAGGGGAATTCTCGCGCTCTGCGTCGCTTGCGGGTCTTCGTCCGTCAAGCCGGAACCGGCGAGGCCGGCCGCGCTGGCTTTGGATCGGAGCAGCGTCCAGTTTGCGACGGTTTCACCAAGCGAGACATCCGCAGAAGCTTCGGTCCGGATCTCGAACGATGGCGGCACGCCGACGGCCGCGCTCGTCACCAATCTCGACGGTCGGGAAGCGGGCGCGTTCATAGTCACCTCGGACGGGTGCCGCGCGATCGTCCTCGCGCCGGCCGCGACCTGCGACGTGCACGTCGCCTTCCGCCCATCCCAGGAGGGGCAGTTCTCGGGCGAGCTGCGCGTCGCTTCCGACGCAGCGGCAGCGACGGTCGCGCTCTCCGGCGCGGCGAATGGTGGCGCGCGACTGTCGGTCGCGGGCCCGTCCTCCTTTTCCGGCATCGAGCTCGGAATGTTCGCGATCAGGATCATGACCGTCTCGAACGTTGGAGGGGCAGCGTCCTCGCCTATCTCCATCGACTCGTCTGGCGATCTGGACAGCTTCGCCGTGGGCGGCACCTGCCGCGGCCGCGCCCTCGCACCTGGCGAGTCGTGCGATCTCGCGGTGACATTCACGCCCCAGCAGCTGGGCCCCAGGACGTTGTCGGTCGACATCAACGGGTCGCGCTCCGAGTCCGCGCACGCCAAGTTCGACGGGTGGGGACAGCAGCGCGTAACCCTGACCATCTCCGTCCAGGGCGCGGGCCGCGTGAGCGTCCTCGGGTCAACGGAAACCTGCTCTCCGGGGGCCTGCCAGCTCGGATTTGAGATCGGCGGGCCGGTGCAGAACGTGACGCTGACGGCCTGGCCGGGCGAAAAGATGCTCTTCTGGCAGTGGTCCGGCGACTGCTCCGGAACTGCGCCCTCCTGCAGCGTCGTGATGGACGGAGATCGATCGGTCGCGGCGAAGTTCGCTCCCCCCGTAACAGTCACGCTCGATGGGCGAAGCGTCGGCGGGGGCACGGGTACGGTGGCGCTCGATCAGGGGACCTCGTGCAGTGCAATCTGCAGGGCGAGCGCGCTGGTGCCGCAGGGGTCCCGCATTCGCCTCACCGCCTCGCCGTCAGCATCGCAGGTGCGATGGCTGTCCGGCTGCTCCGGAGCAGAGCTGAGCTGCGAGCTCACGGCGAACGCGGACATCACCGCCACTGCGCTCTTCAACGGCGCGAACTACGTCTTTGTCAGCTCGCAGGTTTATCCGGCCAACCTCGGCATCGCGGCGTACGACGAGGCCTGCAACCAGCGCGCGCAGGTGGCAGGACTGCCGGGTCCGTACGTCGCCTGGATGTCGACAAGCATGGCCTCCGCGGCGAGCCGGGTGGCAAAGGCGCGGGGATTCATTCGCGTAGACGGCCGCGCTTTCGCCGACGCGCTCGGGCCGGGTGCCGCTATCTACTTTCCAGTCGCGCTCGACGAACTGGGCGCGCCACCGAGCTGGTCTCTGTTGGCGATGACCGGCTCGGACGAGCTGGGCCAGCTCGCCGCCGGATACAACTGCTCCGACTGGACGGCTTCTGGCACCACCGACGGCCTGCGCCTCGGCGACATCTACGGTGGCGCGGGCGCGTGGAGCGGGAGGGCCGGCTCGTCTTGTGCCGCAAGCTGGCCCATCTACTGCACCGGCGTAGGGATCCAGCGCGGCCTGCAACGCGAGTGGTCGACCGGCCGCGTCGCCTTCGTCTCCTCGGGCGCTCTCCGTTCCGGAGGAGGGCTCGCGGCGGCAGACGCGCTCTGCGCGCAGGAAGCGGGGGACGCGGGTCTACGCGGGTCCTTCAAAGCGTTGCTGGCGGCGGATGGCGCCTCCGCAGCGAGCCGATTCAACCTGCAGGGAGATCCCTGGGTCCGTCGCGACGGCGTGGCGATCGTGGACAAAGCGACCGATCTCGGCGCAGGGCGTCTAATCGCCCCGATCGACGTCAGTGCAAACGGAGCGTACGATTTCGGCGCTGGCGCCTGGGCGTGGGCAGGCGCAACCTCGACGGCAGCGCCGGGCGATGCGTCCTCGTCGTGCGCGTCGTGGACGTCCACTGCCAACGATGTGTGGGGACGAGGGGCAATGCCGACGAGCGTCAGCCCGTACTACGGCTTTGGCGCTTCCAACATTCCCTGCGATTACTCGCTCCGGGTGTTCTGCCTGCAGGAGTGAAGAAGGTCCTCCCTGCCCACGAACTGTCGTCCGCTCGTTGATTCTCGAGCGCGTGCTAAACCATGACCCGAGCTCCTGAAGCCGCTGCTCGCGCGCAACAGGCGACTCAACCCAAAATTCAACCGAGTGCACGCGTTGAAGATGTCGCGGAGAGAGGGCGACTTCCGCACCGGCTGGACATCCGCGCACGCGAGAAGGCGCGTGTGGACCCTGGGGCACCTGGTTCCGGGCGAGAGGGGCCTGGGTCCGCGCGCCTTCGCGAGAGGGGGCACTGTTCGCGGAAATGCGCTCCCGCGATCGTGGTCCAACTGGGGTCCAAAATCAGCAGTGCCGCGCAGCAGCAAGATTCGCTGCGGCGATTTGCTTTGCAATTCCGCCGGGATACTTGGTCGGGGAGACAGGATTTGAAGGTGTAAGACTGCAGCGATACAAGTCCGCGAGTGGCTGCGCGAGTTGGGGAAGGAGGTCTCGAAGGAGATCGGCAGCGACGTCCTGACCGTCCAGTGGAACTGGCCTGTGGGCAAGCCCTTGGTAGATGGTCT
>VBKQ01000075.1 GCA_005879505.1 Deltaproteobacteria bacterium | reverse complement strand
CCGCGCGACGCGCACCAGCCGCACGCGGCGATCGTCGCGCTGCACGACGGTCAGCTCGAGGCCGCCGATGTAGAACCGGTCTCCCGCCTGCGGGATCGCGCCTGCGGTCGAGTTCAGCAGCCCTCCGAGGGTCTCGAAATCGCCCTCGCTCGGGAGCTTGGCGCCGAGCGCGTGGTTCACCTCCTCCACCCGCGTCTCCGCCCGCACCAACGCGGTCCCGTCGGGCCCGAACTGCGGGGCCGGTCCTTCCTTGTCGTGCTCGTCCCGGATCTCGCCGACGATCTCCTCGAGGATGTCCTCGAGCGTGACGATCCCGGAGAAGCCCCCGTACTCGTCGACGACCAGTGCGATCAGCGAGCGCTTCTGCTGCATCTCGCGCAACAGCTCGCCCACCGGTTTGGTCCAAGGGACGAACAGCGCGGGCCGGACGATGTCCTGCAGCACGATCAGCTCGGGATGCGCCAGCAGCGGGATCACGTCCTTGGCATGCAGCACGCCTTTGATGTGGTCGAGGTCGCCGTCGAATACGGGCATGCGCGTGTGCCCTTCTTCGGCGAGAAGATCGATGGCCTGCTGCGGCGTCGCGTCGATCGGCACGCCCACGACGCGCGTGCGCGGCACCATGACCTCCTTCGCCGTCCGCTCGGCGAACGAGAAGAGCCCGTGGACCAGCTCCGGCGACGGTGCCCCCGGACCGCCTCCGCGCGCCTCCTCGCTGAGAATCTTCTCGATCTCCTGCAATGGCGGAGGCGGCGGGGTGTACCGCGCGGTCGCGCCCCGCCGCAGGAGCAAGGCGTCGAACAGCTTGAGCAGCAGCCGCACCGGGACGCGGAGGACGACGCAGACGAAATACGCCGGGCCGGCGAGGGCGAGGCTCCAGGCCAGCGGCCGCGCGGAGGCGAGCGACCGGGGCGCGAGATCGATCACCAGCGCGATCGCGCCGGCCAACAGGCCGGCCAGGAGCTGGAGCGTGCTGCGCGAATTCGAGTGCACGCCGGCGCGGAAGAGGATGTCGCCGACAACGATCGCGCACGCGACCGCGGCGAACGCGAGCAGTGCGGAGGAAGCTCCACGGAGCGAGGCCGCGGTCGACTCCGGCTCCCGCTTGAGCGCCAGCAGCCAGCGGGTGCGGAGCGGATAGTGGTGCTCCTCGGCTCGAAGGTCGTCTTCGCCGACGGCGAGCAAACCCGTGTCGGCCGCCTGCAGCAGAGCGCGGCCTGCGAGGGCGGCGCCTGCCGCCAGCAACTCGAGCATTCCAGCGGATCGTAGTCGGAGGTGACTTCCTCGCCAACCGCTGTTTTTGTCGGCCGTCGCGAGGCCCGAATTGCGAGTTTCATCGGATCCATATAAGAGGCACCATGCGCGCCTCGTCTCTGCTCCTTCGGGTCGCTTGCCGCCGCTTTGCGACTGGCGCCGCTTGCCCGCGGTCATCGATCCCCCCGCAGTGGCCCCGCTTGAATCCGCGCCCGCGCGGCATTAGGGTGCGCGCCTCCGGAGGAGTCGCATGAAGGCGCGCGTCGTGGTCACTCTGAAGAAGTCGGTCCTCGACCCGCAGGGGCTCGCCGTCGGGCGAGCGCTCGGCTCGCTCGGTTTCAACGAGGTGAAGGACGTGCGCCTGGGCAAGGTGATCGAGCTGGATCTCGACGCGAAGGACCCCGCCGAGGCGAAGAAGCGCGTGCAGGACATGTGCGAGAAGCTCCTCGCGAATACGGTCATCGAGGAGTACCGCGTAGAGGAGATCCGCTGATGCTCTTCGCGGTGGTCGTCTTCCCGGGCAGCAACTGCGATCACGACGTCTACCACGTGGCGAAGCACGTTCTCGGCTGCGCCGCCCGCTACGTCTGGCACAAGGATCGCGACTTGCGCGGCGCGGACATCGTGGTGCTGCCCGGAGGGTTTTCGTACGGCGACTACCTGCGCACCGGGGCGATCGCGCGCTTCTCGCCCATCATGGAGGAGATCCGCAAGTTCGCCTACCGCGGCGGGCACCTGATCGGCATCTGCAACGGATTCCAGATCCTGCTGGAGGCCGGCCTCTTGCCCGGCGCCATGCGCCGCAACGACTCGCTGAAGTACGTCTGCCGGGACGTCCACCTCAAGGTGGAGAACGCGATGACCCCCTGGACGCGAAAGTACGCGAAGGGCGACGTCATTCGCATTCCCATCGGACACGGCGACGGGAACTACTTCATCGATGACGAAGGACTGCGCCGGCTCGAAGGTGAACAGCAGATCGCGTTCCGGTACGTCGATCAGGCGGGTATCCGCGGCATCTCGGGAAGCAACCCGAACGGATCGCTGGCTGACATCGCCGGCATCACCAACGCACGCGGGAACGTCCTCGGGATGATGCCGCACCCGGAGCGCCTGGCGGAAGGCGTCCTCGGCGGCGAGGACGGGCGGCGGCTCTTCGAGAGCATCGTCGACGCAGTGGGCTGAAAGACTTTAGCTGCGGCGGCTGCGCTTTGCGTGGACCCGGGGGGCGCTCCACTCCCTGCGCTCGTGGAGACCCTCGGAGGTCGAGGGCAGGGCGTTGATCGCGCGGCGCAGGCGGCCGTGAGCCATCACTACATCCGTGTCCGTCTGCAAGAGCGGACTGTACTTGTCCCAGAACGGAGACCCGCCTGCCTTCGTGAGCCGATCGATCTCCTGCCGCACGGCGGCGACGGTTCCGGAGGGCAGGATCTCCTGCGTGAGCAAGGAATCCAGATCGACGATCAGCTCACTCATCGGATGGAGCCAGGCGAAGTGGGGGTGCTCGGTCAAGAGCCGGAGCATCTCGCCCGGTCCTCCGGCAGGCCCGTTCTTCTGCTCGTAGGCCGCCCTGGTCGCCTGCACCAGCGTGCGGTGTACCTCGCGTAGCGCCGCGGCCGCCTCGAGCAGCGCGGGCTTGTGCGCACCTTCCCCGGTCATGGAGTTAGTTTATGCCGGGACGGGCACGATTGCGGGAGAGATCGGCGGATCAGGCGTCGAGTTGACGACCGGAGGACCCTTCCAGCGCCGCAGCTCCGCCGAGCCGCCCGTAACCACCACGTGCGGGAAGCCGTCGTTCGATCGGCCGGTCCACGAGCCGAGGTTGAAGTAGCGCGAAGTATTTCCCACCGCCTCCTCCACCATCCGGTGGCTGTGGCCCATCACGATGTACTTGACGTCGAAGACCTGCGCGACGCGCCGGGCAGCCGCCTGGAGCATGGGGTGCGCGTTGGTCCGCCGTTGCTTGCCCAACGCTGCGTTGAGCGCGGCGAAGATGATTCCGACACAGGTCAGGGCGCCTACCTCGGCCCATAGCCCGTTGACCGCTCGCGCCAGGCACCAAGCGACGACGAGGCAGACCACTGCCAGCAGCATCCGGTCGAGGTAGAAAAGCTGCATGGAATCGAACAGGCTCTGCTCGGCCGGCCGGGACGCGATCTCCGCGAGCTGTTGCGCCTGCTTGTCGGTTCCCTGGAACCGTCCCAGGAGCTGCCGGACGTGGGCGTCGCGGTCCATGGCCGGGGCCAGCGCCTTGTCCGCTGCGCGCGCGAAGGCGCGGGAGATCCGCAGCGATTGCCGCACCATGGGATAGATGACCCGGAACACCATCACGAAGTAGTCGGCCGCGACACGCAGCGGGTTGCCGGCTTTCAGCACCCAGTCGAGGTATTCCTTCAGCCCCCAGGCGTCGACGTCGTCAGCGAGCTCGACCTGCTCGGCGTACCGGTTCACGAAGTAGCGAAGGACCTTGGAGCTGAGCGGAAGCTCGATCTCGGTGTCGTCGTTGTGCGCGGAGAAGAAGTCCGCCTGGACCGAGTAGTGGTCGTGAGCGTGACCATGCTCGGCGTAGAAGAACCCCGGCTCCAGGTAGAACCAATCGTGGAATTCGACCAGCCGATCGATCTTCCGGCGGGGGCAGCCGCTGCGTTCGGCGAGAATGCAACGGAGCTCCTCCTGGACCGCGGGCCAGCGCCATTCGGAATCGTGGTTCCCACGGATGATGTGTACGGAGTTGCCCCTATGGACAAAATGGGCGAGCGCGTCAAAGACGCCTGGATGACGTTCGGCGGTGCGCCGCAGCTTCCACACGCACTTCGGCTCGGTGGGAGCGAGCCCGAGCGCGCGCTCCTCGCGCGAAATCTCGAACGGAACCGGCTCCTTGGGTACCAGGGTGATCGCGACGAAGTCCACGATGTCGCCGTTCAGGATCAGACGCCAGGGCTTGCCGCCCTCGCGCTGTGCCGCATGATGCCGGAGGAACGAGGCGAGCGGCCCGTCGGCCGGCCGCGGCTTGTCGAGCCTGTTGCCGGGCCGGAGATCGCAGCCGAGGTGCAAGTCCGATATGGCGAGCAGGTTGTGCGGTCGCTCCGAGAGCGATCGTACTCGCTGCCACACCCTCCCGAGACGCATCGGAATCCGCCCCTTCCCCTGGAGGGAGTATTCGAGCAAGCCCCATGCCGCCGGTGACGGCGCGGTTTCGCATCCGCTCAAAGGGAGGAGTCAGATCGCTTTCTCGTAGACACGATACGTCTTGTACTTGCGGGCGCCCATGCGTTCGATGCCGCGATTGATCATGACGTTGTCCTCGAGCGTCCAGGAGAGCTCGCCGCCGACGTATCCGCGGGCGGCCCCGCGTCGCGCGACCTCGACATAGAGCACTGCTGCCAGCGTTCCGTATCGATGTGACGCCCGATACTCCTCCTTCACCCCGAGAAGCAGCAGGCGGGCGTGCTTGGGGCGCCTGAACTTCAGCCGCCAGAGCAGCCGGGCCAGGTTCAGCGGGTTCTTCATCAGCTCGCCGTCGAAGTCCTTCACCATCTCGTTGACGTCGGGGATGGCGAAGCACATCGCGGCGGGCTTGCCGTCCACTTCGGCGATGAGGGCGATCTCGCTGTCCACGAACACCTTGTATTCGGTGGCCATGATCTCCAGCTCGTCCGAGGTGAACGGCGTGAAGTTCCAGTTCTGCGACCAGGCCGAATTGTAGATGTCGCGCACGATGTCCACCTCGCGGCGGAAGTGCGACAGATCCATGGGACGGACCCGGACATTCGGCAGCTGCAGGGTGCGCTCCGCGATCTTCTTGGTGCGTTCGTCGATCTGACCCGAGGTGTACCACCAGGCGTAGAAGTCCTTGGCCTTGGCGAGTCCGGCCGATTCGATCAGCGGACCGACATAGGGCCGGTTGTGCGGCATCCCGATGCGCGGCGGCGTGTCGAATCCCTCGATCAGCACGCCCACTTCTCCCTTGGAATCGAGTGTGAACGGCCCGCGGATACGAGTGCGTCCCTTCGATCGGGCCCAGCCGCCGGCTGCGTCGAATAGAGCGCGGGCGACGGACTTGTCGTCCCTGCTCTCGAAGAACCCGAAAAAGGCGACGCCCTTCTCCTGCGGCCACTGCTTGTCGAAGTCGGCGTCGATCTGGGCGGAGATCCGCCCTACCGGCTGTCCGTCCTGTAGCGCGAGAAAGCACCTGAGCTCGCCGTGCTTGAGAAACGGGCTCTTCTTCGGGTTCAAAGCGCGGCGATGGTCGTCGAGCAACGGCGGCACCCAGTTCGGGTCCGACTTCATCCCCAGGGTCCAGGGTACGCGCAGGAACGTCTCCAGCTCTTTGTTCGACTCTACGGTGTGGATCTCGATCGGCATGAACGGGCGCGAAACCTAACACAGCGGAGCGTTGCGGCGGCGCGCCTCGCGTGATACGCGAAGCCCCTTTCTTGTCCGGACGTTGGAATGGATTATCGAGAGACAGTCCACCTGCCGAAGACCGATTTCCCCATGCGCGCCGCGCTCAGCGAACGGGAGCCCGCGCAGGTGAAGGCCTGGGAGGACGAGAAGGTCTACGAGAAGCTGCTGGCGAAGAATGCCGGCGCGGAGAAGTTCGTCTTCCACGACGGGCCTCCGTACGCGAATGGCCCCATCCACCAGGGCCATTTCCTCAACAAGATCCTCAAGGACCTGGTGGTGAAGTACCACTTGATGGCCGGCCGTCTCGCAGACTTCGTCCCAGGGTGGGACTGCCATGGTCTCCCCATCGAACGGCAGGTCGACAAGCAACTCGGCGCCAAGAAGCGGGAGTTGAGCCTCGGAAAATTCCGCCGCGCGTTTCACGCGGCGCGGTGCGCTCTACCGCCGCAAGCGGCCGGTGCATTGGTGCCCGGTCGACGTCACCGCGCTGGCCGAGGCGGAGGTCGAGTACGCCGACAAGACGAGTCCGTCCATCTACGTGCGCTTCCCGGTGACCGCGCCCGGACCCCAAGGATGGGGCCTGGCGATCTGGACGACCACGCCCTGGACCATCCCGGCGAACCTCGCCATCACCGCCAATCCCGACCTCGAGTACGTCGCCTACGATCTCCCGCGGCACGGCGTCACCGTCGTCGCGCGCGACCTCCTGCACGCGTTCCTCGCGGACTGCGCGCCCGGCGAGCTGTCGCAGCCCTCCGATGCGAGCGGGGACGATCTGCTCTCAGCGGCGCGCGCCACCGGCTCCACGCTGAAGCATCCGGAGCGAATCCGCCGGACCCTGCAAGGGACCGAGCTGGACGGTTGGAAGTACCGGCACCCGCTGGTTGAGCGCGAGGGCCCTGTCGTGATGGGGGCACATGCCACGGCTGACGCCGGCACCGGTCTGGTCCACACCGCTCCGGGCCATGGCGAGGACGACTTCAACATGGGCGTGCAGTACGGGCTGCCGATCTGGGCGCCGGTGGACGGGCACGGCCGCTTCACCGCTGACGTCGCCATCGCGGGACTCGAGGGTCTCAAGGTGTTCGACGCGAACCCGAAGGTCATCGAGCTGCTCGCGGGCGCTGGAGTCCTGCTCAACGCGGGGGGCAGGGCGGGGCAGATCCGCCACAGCTACCCGCACTGCTGGCGCTGCAAGAACCCGGTGATCTTCCGCGCCACCGATCAATGGTGGATCGGCCTCGACATCGAGATCGATCTCCCGGGCCGCGGCCACACCACCATCCGCAAGGCGGCGCTCGCGGCCATCGACGAGATCGACGCGCAGGGCGGCTGGATTCCAGCCTGGGGCAGGGAGCGCATCCGCAGCATGGTGCAAGGACGTCCGGACTGGTGCGTCTCGCGACAGCGGGCGTGGGGCGTCCCGATCCCCGTCTTCTACTGCGCCCGGGATCACGAGCCCCTCGTCTCGGCCGAGGCGATGGACCACGTCGCGCGCATCTTCGACAAGGAAGGCGCGGACGCATGGTTCGACCGCTCCGCGCGCGAGCTGCTCGCACCTGAGACGCGCTGCACGAAGTGCCGCGGCACCGAATTCGAGAAGGAGTCCGACATCCTCGACGTCTGGTTCGACTCGGGGTCGTCCTTCGCCGCCGTGCTCGAGAGCGGCGTCTGGCCGACGGTGCGCTTCCCCGCGGATCTCTACCTGGAAGGCTCGGATCAGCACCGCGGCTGGTTCATGTCCGCGCTGATGATCGGCATCGGCACGCGCGGACAGGCGCCGTACCGGGCGGTGCTTACCCACGGGTTTTTGGTGGATGGCGAAGGCCGCAAGATGTCCAAATCCCTCGGGAACGCGCCGGACCCGCAGGGCCTGCTCAAGAAGTACGGCGCCGAGCTGATGCGGCTGTGGGTGGCGGGTTCCGATTACCGCGACGACATCGGGTTCTCCAACGCCATCGTCGAGACCCTTTCCGAGAGCTACCGCAAGATCCGCAACACGGTCCGCTATTGCCTGTCGCAGCTCTACGACTTCGATCCGCAGCAGGACACTACCGGCGAGCTACAGCCGATCGATCGCTGGGCGCTCTCCCGATTCGAGCGGTACCGCGCCGCGGTCATCGAGGCATACGACAAGTACGAGTTCCACAAGGTCTACCGGGCCACGGTCGAGCTCTGCGCGCTGGATCTCTCCGCCTTCTATTTCGACGTGCTCAAGGACCGCACCTACTGCTCGGGCAAGCGCTGGCCCGAACGCCGGGCGGCCCAGACGGTCCTGTACCGCATCGTCCATGACCTGTGCCGCCTGCTCGCTCCCGCTCTCTCGTTTACGGCCGAGGAAGCATGGCGGTTCGTCCCACGCCGGGAGACGCCGAGCATCTTTCTCGCCGGCCTTCCCTCCCCGGAGCCGGGCCTGGTTTCCGATTCTCTCGAGGAGGAGTTCCGCCACCTCCAGTCGCTGCGTCAAGTGGTGAACCTTGCCTTGGAGCAAAAACGGGCCTCCAAGGAGATCGGCAAGGCCACCGAGGCGGACGTCACCCTCACCGTGCCTTCCGGGATGGCAAGGGAGGTCGCCGAGCGTTACGAGAAGCAGCTGGCAGATCTCTTTCTCGTCGCCTCCGTTACGCTGCGGGCCGGGAAGAGTGCCGCGGCCGAGGTGCGGAAAAGTCCGCACCGGCCATGCGAGAGGTGCTGGCGGGCGCTCCCCGACGTGGGAGAGAAGGGTCTGTGTGCGCGCTGCCAGCGCGCGGTCAGCGAGGGTTGATGCAGAACGGGTTGTCGAAATGGAAGTTGCTCGCGCTGATCGCGAGTTTTTGGGTCATCGCCGATCAGGTGACGAAGTACCTGGCGGTGGAGCACCTCACCGCGGCGTTCCTGGTGGCGCGGGCGCGCACGTTTCCGGAAAAGCTCGGGGCGTTCGTCTCCCAGAAGGACCTGCTCGAGCGCGGCCTCGCCAGTCCGATCCCGGTGACGGTGACTCCGTTCTGGCAGCACCGCTACACGCAAAACCGCGGCGCCGCCTGGGGCGTACTGTCAGGGGCGGGGGAGCAGTTCCGCGTTCCCTTCTTCTACCTGGTGAGCATCGCCGCCGTGATCTTCATCTTTTCCTACTACCGCAAGCTCCGGACCGACCAGCGCTACCTGCAGATCGCGCTCGCGCTGGTGCTCGGCGGTGCGGTGGGAAACGCCATCGATCGGCTGCTGCGCGGCTACGTGATCGATTTCATCGATTGGCACTGGTTCGATCCGGGTTGGCTGCGGCCGGCCCTCCACTGGCCCACCTTCAACGTGGCGGACAGCGGGATCACCGTCGGTCTCGCGATGTTGTTCCTGGAGATGCTGTTCGCGAAGAAACCCGCCAAAGCGCCCGCCGAGCCGGCGGCGAGGAAAGCCTGATGCTTCCAGTCTTGTTCACCCTGACGATTCCTCCCTCGCTGGGCATCGTGGTCTGGCTCGCCCTCTCCGCCGCTTCCGGCGCCTGGCAAGTCCGCTCGGGGCGCGCCGCCGGCGAGAAGGAGCTGTGGAAGACGTTCGGCACCTGGACTGCCGGCACGGCGGCGGTGCTGTACCTGGCGGTGAGGGTGCTCGGCGGACAGAACATCCTTCACCTCGAGCGGTCGCTGGCGATCCCGGTCCACACCTACGGAATCCTCGTCGCCGCCGGCTTCCTCGTGGCCATGACGCTGGCGGCACGCGCCGCGGAGCGGTCTGGGCTCAACCGCGACAAGGTGCTCGATCTCTCCTTCGGGATCCTGGTGGCGGCGATGATCGGCTCGCGGATCCTCTTCATCATCGTCAACTGGGACGAGTACGCGCACGATCTCGCCGGTATCTTCCAGTTCTGGAAGGGTGGCCTGGTGTTCTACGGCGGCTTCATCGGCGCGGTCCTGTTCTCGATCTGGTACATGCGCCGCCACGACATGCAGTTCCTGCCCTATGCCGACGCGATGGGCCCGACCGTGGCCATCGGGCAGGCGCTTGGACGGATCGGCTGCTTCTCCGCGGGCTGCTGCTGGGGCGATGCTTGCGACACCCACTACTTGTTCGCGGCGCGCTTTCCACCCGATTCGCTCGCGTACCAATCGCAGGCAGCGGCGCAGGCGATCCCGCCCGGCGCGCCGAGCACCATCGCCATCCATCCGACGCAGCTCTACGAAGCGCTCGGTTGCGCGCTGATCTTCCTCTTCCTCACGTACTGGCGCAGCCGCAAGCGGTTCCACGGCGAGTTGCTCGCCCTCTACCTGATGCTCTACGCGCAGCGAGCTGATCAGCATAGGGATTTTCGCTGCGGGCGTAGCCATCTACGCCACACAGAGCCGCAGGGCCTATGCGGCGTCGATTCCCGCCGCGGCGTGAGGTAGAATTCGGCCCGTGGCCGCGACGATCGGGACACAGCAGCTGCCCCAGGAGAAGTACGCGGACGAGCTGAACGAGCTCGACGAGGGAATCCAGGAGCTGCACGTCCTCTACGAGAAGTATTTCCTCGGCATCGATCGCAAGCCGCCCGAGCAGGAGCGAAAACGCATCTCGCAAAAGGCGCGCGAGATGCGCACGTCGACCATCCGGAATACCGCGCTCAAGTTCAAGATCAACACGCTGTTTGCGAAGCTGATCTCGTTCGAGCGCATGTGGGACCGCACCCTCCGCGAGATCGAGGAGGGCACCTACAAGCGCGACGTCTTCAAGGCCAAGCTGCGCGCCAAGGATCGCGACGATACCCAACCTTCGAGACGATCGGGTCCCGTCGCACCGACGATCTCCGACGCGAACCTGCGCCGCCTGTACGACACCTATCTCGTCGCTCGCCAGCGCTGCGGCGAGTCCACCGAGGGGCTCTCCTTCGACTCGCTCGCTTCCCGCATCCGCTCGCAGGTGCCGGAGCTGATGCAGAAGCACAAGGCGAAGAACATCGAGTTCAAGGTCGTGATCAAGGGCGGCAAGGCCATCCTCAAGGCCGTCCCGCACACCTGAAACCTGTAAAAATCTCGGCGTGCTCGTTTGATCTGAAGACTTTCCAACGCGCCGCCTGGCGGCTGGAGTTGCCGCGGAGCGTTGCGCTGCCCACCCTTCTCGCGTGGCGGGAGAGGGGCCGTGATGCGGCGAACAGGACTGGTTCTGTTGATGGCGCTCGCAGCCTGCGTCAGGACCGCTCCCGCGCCGCGCGAGTCGGAAGCGATGGAGCGCTCCGCGCGGATCCTCCGCCAGCTGGACCGTCTCGAAGCCGACCTGCACAACGGCGAGACGGAGTCGTTCACCTACGCCGAGCTCGTCCGGCGCCACTCGGCCACTGAGCAGATTTCCTGCAAGATCACAGATGAGCATCTCGCTGAGATCCACCGGCTGGCGATGGCGCAGGAAGCGAAGATGGCGCGCAAGCGCGGTGAACATGTGAGGAAGCACAAGACGGTCGCGATGGCGCGCCCGCGTCCCTCGCGGCACGCGACGGCGTCGAATTAGTCGAAGGCGCACCTCTTCTCACAACCGCCGCAGATGTAGGTGTGCGGCGTCCCGGCACAGCGGAATTTGGGCGGCCCTTCGAACGGTTTGAACACGCGTCGAGCAAGCCGTTCCAAAGGCGGCAAAACAAGGAGTGTCATGCGGAAATATCTCACCTTTTGCTTTCTCGCTCCCCTCGCGGTTGCCTGCGCCACGCCTGGCAAGCGGACCGCCATCGGTGCTGGAGGCGGAGCCGCGGTGGGCGCCGGTGTCGGCGCGATCGCGGGTGGATGGAAGGGCGCGGCCATCGGTGCCGCGGTAGGCGGCCTGGCCGGCGGCGCTGTCGGGAACTACCTCGACAAGCAGGCCGAGGAGTTGAAGGAAGTTGCGGAGAACACCAAGCGGACCAAGGACGGCATCCTGGTCGATCTGAAGAGCAAGCTACTGTTCACGACCGACAGCGCCGTCCTCAAGCCGGAGGCAGTGGAGCTGGTGGCGAAGCTCGGCGACATCCTCGCCAAGTACCCGGAGGATCGCGTCCGGGTCACCGGGCACACCGACTCGACGGGATCGGTGGCGCACAACGAGGAGCTCTCGCTGCGCCGGGCGAAGGCCGTGCGCGACGTCCTGCAGGGACGCGGCGTCAAGCCGGAGCAGATGCTGGTCGAGGGCATGGGTCCGGAGCGGCCGATCGCGAGCAACGGCTCGGCGGCGGGAAGGGCGCGGAACCGGCGCGTCGAGCTGCACATCGACGTGCCGACGCAGATGGCGTCCCAATAACGCCGGTTCAAGGCGGTTTCCGCCTCCGCGGAAACCGCCAGCAACTGCATAGGCGCAAAGCCGCCTTCGGCGGCAGCGCCTACTCAAACATCCGATCGACGCTGAGCACCTGCACGTCCGCGTCGCCTTTCGCGCCGAACGGGAACTTCTCGATCTCCCTGTCGGTCGCAAGCTGCGCCGCGGGCTTCTCCGCCGTCTTGCCCCTCGCGTCCTGCTGGTAGTGGATCGGCGTCGGGTCGTCGGAAAGCACGGTCTTCTTCACCGAGGCCATGTCGCTTCCGGCGAGCACGATCTCGAGCTTCGCCGGGTCAATCCACTTGCGCCAGGCCGCGTTCACCTGGTCCGCGCTCACGCCGCGCAGCGCCGAGCGCCACGAGGCCAGGAATGCGCTCATTCCGTAGAACTGATCGTCGAGCGCATAGCCCAGCTTGCGCGCGTCGGTCTGGTCGAAGAGCAGGATGTACCCGTCGAGAAATCCCTTTGTCTGCTCCACTTCCTCTGTCGAGAACGGCTCGTCACCGAGCGACCGCGCCAGCTCGTACAGCGCGGCGCGCACGGCGAACAGGCGGTTCTCGTTGCGCACCGGTCGCAACCAGATGGTGAATTCCTGCTGCTGCCTCGCGCGGCCCGTCTGCGCCGCGGCGTCGTCGCCTCCTTCCTGCCGGAAGTGCTCGATGTACGCGTAGTCGCCATAGTTCAGCCCGCGCGCCTCTCGCAGCCGCTGCATGAGCCGGCCGTTGAATTGCCGGTGCTCGCCGAAGGCGCTGCGCGCGATCGACATCGCCGGCCAGTCCTCGTCCGCACGCGAGAGCGTCCAGGGCATCCCGACGGAGATGGCAGTCGAATCAGCGCTCTTCTCCACGAGCAAGAAGCGCGGTCCATGCGGCCGCGCCTGTGGGATGGCGGCGGGCGTCTGGGACTTCGCGGGCAACGCCGAGAGCACTTGCGCCACATCCCGGCCGAGGTTCTCCGGATATCCGCCCGAGACGCCCACCTCGAGGCGATCGGCGGTGAACACGCGACCTGCGTGCTGCTGCAATTCCTGGACGTTCATCGACTTCAGGTCGGAAGCGTGGCCGAGGATCAGCCGCTCGTACGGATGACCGCGGAACATCGTTTCCTGAAGACACTCCTTGCCCAGGTTCTCGTCGTCGCCCTGCCGCAGCCGCTTCTCGATGTCGTTGACGGCCTCCTCGCGCAAGCGCCGGAATTCCGCGGGGTCCCAGCGCGGGTGGAGCACGACATCGGTGACGATGGGGAGGAACTTCGCCAGGTTGTCCTTGTGCACGCGAGCGATGAAGGTGGTCAGCTCCTTGTCCACCCGGATGTCCAGCTCGGCGGCGAGCGGAAAGAGCGCCTCGAGCAGCTGCTTCGCGCTCAGCGCCTGTGTGCCGCCCTCGGCCATCACGCGCGCAGTCAGAAAGGTCAGGCCAGCCTTGCCGCGTGGGTCGTCGAGGGAACCGGTGCGGAAGCGGAGCTGGACGTTGACGATCGCGTTCTGATTCGGGGGCAGCTCGAGAAGGGTGACGCCCGAGGGAAGCGTCGTGATCTTCGCAGGGGCTTGCGCGCGCGATTCACGCAGCGGCGCGGCCGCAGTACGTGCGGCTGTTCCGGCGGTCGGAGTGGCCGGTTTGTGCCGCTCGGCGCCAGGAGCGACGACGCCACCATCGCGGTCGGGCTCGAGCGCTCCTGCTGCCGGCGCATTGCGGACGGTCTCCTGCTGCTGCGCGCAGGCGGTGGCCAGCGCGAGCGCAGTAAGGAGGACACGCCTCATCGTCCGCCTGCCTTGCGCGGGCTGACCAGCGTGACCGTGGTCCGATTCAGGTCCATGAAGTTGCCCTTGGCAAAGTCCTGCAGCTCGCGCGGCTGTACGGCGCCGAGCGCGGCGAACTCCTTGTTCAGGTAGTCCACGTCGCCGGTCGGCGCCGTGGTCACCGCCAGGGTCACGGCCGCCGCATCGGCTTTGTCGAGCCCCATGATGTTCGAGTAGCGCAGGTTCGACCGGACGGCGTCGAGGCGTTTCGCGTCCACCCGTCCTCCGGCGAGGTTCTTGATCTCGCGCAGCACCGCGAACTCTACCGCGCGGAGGTTCTTCGCATCCTTCACGCGCATGAGAACGCCGAACAGATTCGGGTCGCGGTGATCGCTGTACGTCGCGTCCATCGAATCGACCAGTTGCTTGCCGAGCACCAGGTTCTGGTAGAGCGGGCTGGTGGGGCCAAAGAGGTACGCGTTGAGGAGGCTCTGTACCGCCGAGCGTTTGAGGTCGCTGGCCGCCGGCGTGTGCCAGGTGATCCAGATGCGCGGCAGCGTGGGCTTGTCCCAGTCGACCTGCGCGTGCCGGCTCTGTCGTTGCTTCGGCTCGACGGGAATGCGCGCCGCATCGACCCTGCCCTTCCAGCTTCCGTACGCCTTCCCGATCTGCGCGAGCGTGGCCTCCTTGTCGAAGTCGCCGGCGATGAAGATGGTCGCGTTGTCTGGCGTGTAATAGCGGCGGAAGAACTCGCGCGAGTACTCGTAGCCCGACGGCATGTTCTCGATGTCCTTCGAGTAGCCGATGACGGTATGCCCGTACGGGTGCCGCGTGAACGCGGTCTCCACCAGCTTCTCGAACATTTTCTGCTCGGGGTTGCTGGCGCTCTTCAGGTACTCGCCGAGGATGGCGCCGGCCTCGGTGCGGAACGCGGCCTCGTCGTAATCGAGGTTCTGGAAGCGATCGGCCTCGTACTCGATGATGGTCGGCAGCGCCTTGGATGGACCGTACAGATGATAGACGGTCATGTCCTCGCCGGTAAACGCGTTGGTGTTCAGGCCGAGGCGCGTGACGGTCTGCTTGTACTCCTCCGCCGGGTGCTTCTTGGTTCCGCGGAACATCATGTGCTCGAAGAAGTGGGCGTATCCGGACTTGCCTTTCTCCACTTCGTTGCGGCTACCGACGCGCATCAGGGTGTAGTACGCGACCAGACCCGGGGCGTCGTAGGAGATGAAAATGACCCGCAGGCCGTTCGGGAGCGAATGCACCTCCACCGGAAAGGGGAACGCCTTCTCGGCAGCGGGCGCGGGTGCTGCGGAAGCCGCGACCAGCGCGGCCAGGAATGCAAACATCATGAATCCTCCGAGGGGCGCGCATCGTAGCCGACGGCGTCGCCAAATCAAGGAAGCGTTGATCCCCCTTGCAATTCTGCGCGGCTGGAGTCGGCTGCCCAAAGCACGAAGCGGTGCTTGCCCGAGGACTTCGCTTCGTACATGGCCCCGTCGGCGCGATCGAGGAGCTGTTCCGGAGCGTCGGGAGCGGCTTGGAACCACGCCATTCCCACGGACGCGCCGAGGTCCAGTCCAGGGTAGCGGTCGCCGAGGGAGCGGGTGCGAGCGAGGAGACGGTGCGCGAGCGGCTCTACCGCGGCGCGCTTCGCATCGGTGAAGAGGACGGCGAATTCGTCGCCGCCCAGCCTCGCCGCCACGTCGCTGGCTCGGATGGTCTCGCGGATCGCATGGGCGATCCTCTTCAGGAATTGGTCGCCTTCGACGTGGCCCTTCTCGTCGTTCAGCCGCTTGAAATTGTCGACGTCGATGTAGGCGATGCAGACCGGAGCGCCGGTGCGCTTCGCGTGGGCAAGCTCCGCGCTGAGGCGCTCGATGAACGCGCGCCGGTTCGGCAGGTTCGTGAGCGGGTCGGTGCGGGCGAGCTTCTCCGCGCCGTGCAGCAACTCGGCGAGGCGCGCGTTCATCTCCTTCAGCCGTCGCCGGTCCTCGCGGATGCGCACCACCATCGCCGCCATCGCCACCAGCATGAGCAGGCGGGACATCGAGTTCCACATCAGCGTTCGCGTCGACTCGCCGCGATGGCCCCATGCCTCCGCCTCGAACCAGACGACGCCGGCCGCGAGCGACGCCAGCAGCGCCGGGCCCCGCCCGAGCCACCACGCCGCTCCCAGCACCGGGATGACGTAGAAGAGGGCGAACGACATCCACGGTCCGGTCACATAGTCGAGGAGCCCGACGACCGCGATGGCGGCGACGGCGAGCACCGCGAACGCCGTCCGCAGCAGGCCGGGCTTGTCGTAGCGTGGCTCCAATCGGGAAAAGCTAACTCGCGCTCCCGCTCAGGTCGATTTCGCGGCCGTCCACACCGGCACCTGCCAGAGCGCGTATCCGCGCGGGTCGCGCACGCAGGCGATCATCTCGCGCCAGCGCCGTTCCACCTCCTCGCGCGGTACGCTCGTGTGTTGCACGATGGAGTCGCTGTAGCCGTCGCGCCAGGCCTCCCAGATGCGCGCGAAGGTCTCGCGCGGGACGCGCAGGGTGTCGACGACGACGTAGTCGGCGTTGATGCCGTGCAGGCCGAGATCGGTGAGATGCGTGAAGGTCTTGCGGCCGACGTGCAGATCGCAACCGACCGCGGGGCCGTAGAGGTTCGGGATGCGCTGCCAGAAGCCGTCCGAGTCCAACTCGGTGGGATGGCACCAGAGCATTCCGTAGTCCTCGGCGATCAGGTGCAGGCGGCCCCCCGGCTTGAGCACCCGCACCATTTCGCTGAGTGCTCTGCGCGCATCGGGGAGCGCCTGCAGCACGTGGCGGCTGATCGCCAGGTCGAACTGGGCATCCGCAAACGGCAGATGCAGCACATCGCCGTGCTGGAAGCGGATGCGGTCACCGAGATCGCGAAACCGGGCGCGACCGCGTTCGAGGTGCGATTCCTCTAGGTCGATGCCGAGATAACTGGTCTGCGGAAAGAGAGCGGCGATCCGCGGAGCGATCTCTCCCGTTCCGCATCCCGCGTCGAGGACCCTCGCGTCCTTTGGCGGCGGGTGCCGCCGGAAGATGGGCTCCTCCTGCGGCCAGATCGCCTCGATCTGCGCCGCCAAGTTGCGGACCATGGACTCGTCCGCCATCTCCTTTGCTTGAGGGCTGCTCGGGTTCATGCGCGCGAGCTTAACCTCGCTTCCCCGCGGTCGCTCATGCTCGTTCTCCGCTGCGCGTCGCAGCTCGCTCCTCGGCGGCCATGAGGGCAAGGAAGTCGGCGAGCGTCCGCCCCGGCTCGTCCTCGAACCGATCCTCGAGAATCTGCAGCCCGTCGATCCGGTCCAGCCGGAAGTTGCGGAAGGCGCTTCGCATCTCGCACCAGGCGGCGAGCGTCCAGGTATGTCCCCAGTACGCAAGCCCGAGCGGGTGGACCACGCGCTCGCTTCCCGCCTGCGCCTTGTCGACGTAGTGGAAGCGCGCTTTGCGGTGCTCGCGGATCGCGCGGCGAAAGTCCTCGAGGCCGAAGCGGAACCGCTCGCTGAGATGGAATCCCGGCGCCATCAAGGCGGACTCCGCGAGCCTGGACTTGAGCTTCGGCGGCAGCACGGTCTCGATCTTCTGCAGCGCCTCCTCCGCCGCGCGGGCCAGCTTCTTGTCCGCCCAGGCGCGCACGATGCGCGCGCCCAGGACCAGTGCTTCGATTTCCTCCTCGTCGAACATCAGCGGCGGCAGCTCGTAGCTGCGGTCCAGCGCATACCCGACGCCGGCCTCGCCCTGGATGGGGACGCCGGAGAGGAGCAGATCGCGGATGTCGCGATAGACGGTCCGCTCCGACACCTCCAGCGCCTCGGCCAGCTGGCGGGCCGTGGTCGCGCCGCGCCGCCGCAGCCGCTGGACGATGCGAAAGAGGCGGTCCGCTCGCCGCATGGTCGAGCCAGCTTACCTCCGGAGACGGATACTGCGCCCGGGCTCCTGACAGCGTGCTGTCAGGAGAGATCGTTCTTTCAACACGCCGGGGAGATCGGGTACTTGGAGCTTGTGCCTGCACTCCTGGCGATCGCGGCGCTGCTGGCGGCGCCCGCGGCCGGCCCTGACGACTTCACCGTCGAAGCGCCCGGCACGGGACCGGGCGGTACGGTCTACTTCGGCGTGGGAGCGACGTTCATCGCCGCGCAGTCGCCCGGCGGAGGACTCTCGTACGAACTGGCGATCGAGCTCCAGCGCATCTTGCTGGTGATCGATGTGCTCGGTGGCAACGGTGTGCACAACTACGGGACTTTCCTCGCGAATGCCGCGGTCGGTAGCGTGTTGAGCACCGGGGAGTGGGCGCCTTACCTGCTCGGCGGTATCGGGTACCTCGCGAGAGGAAGGCTCGTCTTCGATGATGCTTCGCAGCCCGTTCGCGAGCACGTAGTCCTCACCGCGGAGGCGGGGACCGTCATCGGACGGCAGCGCCGCTGGGGACAGATCTGGGCCGGCCTGCGGTTCCTCGTTCCGATCAAAA
>VBKQ01000416.1 GCA_005879505.1 Deltaproteobacteria bacterium | reverse complement strand
CGTCGGCGTCGGGATCGGACGGCGCCGCAGCGCGCGCGACGGCGGTGGCGCTTCGAGCCGGGCGAGACCCTGCTGCGCGTCCTTGGTGATGTCGACCAACACCGGGCCGGGGCGGCCGGAGCGGGCGATGAAGAATGCCTCGTGGAGCGCCGGCGCGACGTCCTCGGCGCGGGTGACCAGGTAGTTGTGCTTGGTGATCGGGAGCGTGATGCCGGTGATGTCCGTCTCCTGGAACGCGTCGCTGCCCAGCGCGCTGGAGGGCACCTGGCCCGTGATGCAGACGATGGGCGAGGAATCCATCATCGCAGTGGCGATCCCGGTGACGAGGTTCGTCGCCCCCGGGCCGGAAGTCGCGATGGCCACGCCCACCTTCCCAGAAGCGCGGGCGTACCCGTCGGCCATGTGCGCCGCGCCCTGCTCGTGCCGGACGAGCACGTGCCGGATCGGATAGGCGGGCATCGCGTCGTAGGCCGGCATGATCGCGCCGCCCGGGTACCCGAAGACCACGTCGACGCCCTCTCGCGCGAGGACCTCCCAGACGATCTGCGCGCCGGTCCTCTGCGCCGGGTCGGCGTGCGGACTGGGTCTCTGCTGGACGACGGCTGCAGGCGGTGACGACATGCGGACCTCGGGGGCAAAAAAAAGCCCCGCACTTGTTCGGGTGCGGGGGCCAGGTTCCTTCCGGAGAATCTTCTTCGGTCAGGACGGCGGCCCGCACCCGCTGCTAATGAGCGGAAGCAGCCCGACGACGCCAAGAAGGAGCGAGGAGCGGAGCCCCAGCGCGGAGGCGGACAGGACGTCGGCGCGCGGGGGCTGCGGATTCATGGCCTGAATGGGTAACCCTGGACGCGGCGCGTTGTCAAACGGAATCGACCTGATCACGGATCTTTGCGCGCCGGGAGCTTCCCGACGGATTCGGCGGTCGCTTGGGCGGAAATAACGGAAATGTCGGGCAGATGGGTCCCGGGCCGCCGCTTACGACTTGGCGGCGCGAGAGCCGGGATCGGCCCTTTCCGCTTTTTTCGTCGCCTTTACCCGTCATCCAAACATTCTCGTCGGACCTGCCCGATGCAGCCGTGATCCGGCCACGCGAGGGAAAAAGCGCCGATTCCCGCGCCGGTATCACTGGTCCCGCCCTTGCACGTAGCGGGCGCAGGTCCTGCCGGGCCGAGGAGAACCCACCCCATGAAGAGCTGGAAGCTCGCCTCCGTCCTGTCGTCCGTCCTCTGCGCCGCCCTGCTCGGCGCGCCACCCGCGCGCGCCGCGGACACCATCAAGGTCGGCATCCTGCACTCGCTCTCGGGCACCATGGCCATCAGCGAAACCTCGCTCAAGGACGTGGCGCTGATGACTATCGACGAGATCAACGCCAAAGGAGGCGTGCTGGGAAAGAAGCTCGAGCCCGTAATGGTGGATCCAGCGTCGAACTGGCCGCTGTTCGCGGAGAAGGCCCGCCAACTCCTGACCAAGGACAAGGTGGCGGCGGTGTTCGGCTGCTGGACCTCAGTCTCCCGCAAGTCGGTGCTGCCGGTCTTCGAGGAGCTGAACGGGCTGCTCTTCTATCCCGTCCAGTACGAGGGCGAGGAGCTCTCGCAGAACGTCTTCTATACGGGCGCGGCGCCGAATCAGCAGGCGATCCCGGCGGTCGAGTATCTGATGAGCAAGGAAGGCGGCGGCGCGACCCGCTTCTTCCTGCTCGGCACGGACTACGTCTACCCGCGCACCACCAACAAGATCCTGCGCGCTTTCCTCAAGTCCAAGGGCATCCCGGAAAGCGACATCGTGGAGACGTACACGCCGTTCGGGCACAGCGACTACCAGACCATCGTCGCCCAGATCAAAGCGTTCGGCGCCGGTGGCCACACCGCGGTGATCTCGACCATCAACGGCGATTCCAACGTGCCCTTCTACAAGGAGCTGGGAAACCAGGGCCTCAAGGCGACCGACATCCCGGTGGTCGCCTTCTCCGTCGGCGAGGAGGAGTTGCGCGGGATCGATACCAAGCCCTTGGTCGGCCACCTCGCCGCCTGGAACTATTTCATGTCCCTGAAGAACAAGACGAACGCCGCGTTCATCAAGCGCTGGAAGGCGTACGTGAAGAAGAACGGGCTGGCGGGCGGCGACTCCCGTGTCACCAACGACCCGATGGAGGCGACCTACGTCGGCATGC
>VBKQ01000074.1 GCA_005879505.1 Deltaproteobacteria bacterium | reverse complement strand
CTGCTGGTGGCGAAGAAGGGCCGTGAGAAGGAAGTCTTCGACGTCTGCGACAAGTGGGACCTGGCCCACGCGGTCGTCGGCCGCGTCACTGACACGGGCAAGCTGGTGGTGAAGAGCGGCGGCGAAACCGTCGCGGAGCTCCCGATTGCGCCGCTCACCGGCGATGCTCCCGCGTACGATCGGCCGCGCCGGCGGCCGGCCTGGCAGGACGAGGTGCAGAAACTGGGTGAGGTGCCGCAGCCAAGGAATCTGATGGCCGCGCTGAAGCAGGTGCTCGCTTCTCCAACGGTCGCTTCCAAGGAGTGGGTCTACCGCCAGTACGATCACATGGTCCGCATCGGGACCGCCATCCGGCCCGGCCAGGGCGATGCAGCGGTGGTGCGGTTCACCGGCCAGCGCGACGGCGGAGTCGCGGTGTCGGTCGGGTGCAACTCCCGCTGGTGCTACCTCGATCCGCGCCTCGGCGCGGCGCACGCCGTGGCGGAGACCGCACGCAACGTCTCTTGCGTCGGTGGCGAGCCGCTCGCGGTCACCGACTGTCTGAACTTCGGCAACCCCGAGCGCCCCGAGATCATGTGGCAGTTCGAGCAGGCCTGCCTCGGGATCGCGGAGGCCTGCGCGGCCCTGCAGACGCCGGTCGTGTCGGGCAACGTCTCGCTCTACAACGAGACCGAGGGCAAGGCCGTGATCCCGACGCCGATGATCGGGATGGTCGGCCTGATGGACGACTGCGCAAAGAACGCCGGCAGCTGCTTCATGGCGGCGGGCGATCGGGTCGCCGTCGTCGGTGGCCTGGGCCAGGGCCATCTCGGCGGGAGCGAATACCTCAAGACCGTCCACGGCAAGGTCGCGGGCGTACCGCCTCCGCTCGATTTCGCACGCGAGCGGGCGGTGCAGAAGGCGGTCCGGGACTGCGTGCGCGCCGGGTTGCTGAAGTCGGCGCACGACTGCTCCGACGGCGGGCTCGCGGTAACGCTGGCGGAGATGTGCTTCGGCCGCGACCTCGGGTGTCGCGTGGCGCTGAAGTCGCAACTGCGTCCCGACGCGCTGCTCTTCGGAGAGGATGCCTCGCGCATCGTCGTCTCGTTCGCACCGGCGGATCGCGAGGCCGTGGAAGCGATCTGCAAGGCCGCCGGCGCGCCGCTCGAGGACATCGGGCAGGTCGGCGGGCCCACGCTGATCGTCGAGGGCGTGCTGGAGGCAAGGATCGCCGAGCTGCGGGAGTCCTGGAGCAGCGCGATCCCGAAGCTGGTCGGCGAAGGAATCCACAAGGCGGCGCTCGAAGGCGTTCCGTGACGTGGAGACCCGGCTGCTCAGCGCAAGGTCCCCTGCGGACCTCGACGAGGCCGCGGCGCTGATCCGGCGCGGAGGGCTGGTCGCGTTCCCGACGGAAACGGTGTACGGGCTCGGCGCGCTCGCCCTCGAGCCGTGGGCGGTTCGCGCCATCTACGCCGCGAAGGGACGCCCGGCGACGAATCCGCTCATCGTGCACGTGCTCGGCGAAGACGAAGCTCGCCCGCTGGTTTCGCGCTGGCCGCTGGAGGCAATCCAGCTGACGGCGCGCTTCTGGCCGGGCCCCCTCACGGTGGTCTTGCCGCGGACCGCACTCGTGCCTGACGAGTGCACGGCGGGCGGCGACACCGTGGGCGTGCGCGCGCCGTCCCATCCGGCCGCGCGGGCTCTGCTCGAGCGCGTGGGCGATCCGCTCGCGGCGCCGAGCGCCAACCGGGCGGAGCACGTCTCGCCGACCACCGCTGCGCACGTGCTGCGCGACCTGAACGGGCGCATCGACGCGGTCGTGGACGGAGGCCGATGCCCGTTCGGGATCGAGTCGACGGTGATCTCGCTCGACGGAGCTCCACGTCTGCTTCGCGCGGGCGCGATCCCCAGGACGGAGATCGAGGACCTGCTCGGCCCGCTGGAGATCGGCGCGCCGGCGGCAGTGGCGCAGTCGCCGGGACAACACCGCCGCCACTACGCACCCGTCGCCGTCGTCCGCCTCGCTCCGCGCCCCGAGTTGGATTCCGTCGCTGCGAAGCTGGGCGGACGCATCGGCGTCCTGCTCCACGGCGACACTCCTGCTCCGGCCGCGGTGGCGGTCGCGCGGCTTCCCGATGATCCCCAAGGTTACGCGCGCGGACTTTACGCCGCCCTGCGCGATCTGGAGGACGCGGATTGCACGGCGATCGTGGTCGAGCAGGTTCCGTCCGGGCCGGAATGGGACGCGGTCCGCGACCGCCTCACCCGCGCCGCAGCAGCCTAGTTATAGGTCGCGGTGAACGCGATCGTGCCGGACCAGCTCGACCAGGTCGGCGCATTCGAACCGCTATCCTTGTTGAAGCTGGTGGACAGATGGGCGACGACTCCGAGTCCCCAGTGATCGCCGGCCCACCATTCCTTTCCGATGGCGCCCCGCAGCCCGAAACCCACATTCGTATCGCTCGACTGCCCGTTGGCCTCGAACCTCACGCGCGTGAGCGAGGGCGAGACCGAGAAGTAGTAATTCTCGCCGAAATATCCCGTGTATTCGGGCCCGAGCGCGAAGAGGGACACTTTGCCGTCCGTATTGTTTACCGTGGTGCCGTTCGATTTGAACGTCGGCTCCGACACGACCACGTCCCAGATGTGAAAGGCGAGGATGCTGTTCTCCGCCAACGCACCACCTGCCGCCAGCCCAAAGGTTCCCGCAGCACCCAGGACGGTCGCATCGACGCCACCCTGCGACGCCTTGGTGGAGAGATAGCCGACCCCGAGGTCGGGCCGGATGAAGAAGCCGAGGTGGCGGTGGCGGGTCGCATCGAGCTGAGCCATCGGCGAGGACGCACCCGCAATCGGGGCCGGAGGGGCATTCAGCGAAGCATGCTCCTCCGGCGGCGGTGGCGGTCTCGTTTCCGGATCGACGCATTGCCGCTGCACGCAGATCCGCTCGCCCTTGCACTCGATGTCCTTGCCGCAGCCCTCCTCGCCGCGCGCGGCCGTGGCGAGGGCAATCAATCCGCTCAGTATCCAAACTATCGTTTTCATCGGCGCCCCGCTCCCCGGACCAAGGCTACACGAGGACCCATGACGAGGCGAAATGATTACCCGGGACTCGTCAATCGGCCAGAGCGAAACGGCTGCGGAGCCGAAAACGAGAAGGGCCGCCCGAAGGCCGCCAGCGCCGGCAACTCGATGAGCGAGCCGTTCATCGGCGCATCGGCGAAGAATGCGTCGATGAGGGCGCCCGTCGCGGCGTCGATCGTGAACGAGGCCATCTGGCCGTTGAACGACCCTGTCAGGACCACGCCGAGGTCGGCTCCGACCACGACGAAGTCGACGACCCCGTCGCCGTTATTGTCGATGAGGATGTCGAACTCGTTCACCGTCTGATTCGTGGCCCTGCCGTAGGTATTGATCACGAACACCAGGCTCCGGTCCGTGTCCGTGCCGCCGAGCGCCGCGCCCGGAAGCACCTGGACCCCCACGTCGCGGACGTCATTCGGGTTGCCGCTGTCGTTGTCATCGTGGATGCCCCAAGCGTAGAAATCCGCGGTACCGCTGTGGATGCTACCCTTGCTCGTCCGACCAACGAGAGCCCTACCCGGGCGGTGTCGGATGCGCAGAGGCGATGCGCGCAGCGACGTGCGCGTTGTTGTCGAGTAAGTCCAGATTGGCCGACTGCGTTCGTCCGGAGGTTGCCCCCGAGACCGCCGAGAGCAGGAAGGGCGTCAATTCCTTACCGGGCAGCTTGCGTCTCGCAGCTTCCCGCAGAGCGCCCGCGAGCGCCGATTCCACTTCGGCCCGCGGCAGTGCCGATGGCGGAGAAACCGCTACGACTACCCCCGAGAACGAGCCGAGCACGTCCCAATGCGCCCGAAGCGCAGCGGCGATCTGCCCCGCGTCGTCGAAGCGATGCTCCAGCGGAATCCCGCTGGATTCAGTGAAGAATGCCGGGAGCTCGGAAGTGCGGTAGCCCCATACCGGCACGCCCAGCGTCTCGAGCAGCTCGGCCGTGGCCGGCAGATCGAGAATCACCTTCGGTCCAGCGCAGACCACGCAGACGCGCCGGCGCGCGATCTCCGCCAGATCGCTCGACACGTCGGGCGGCTGGTGGGCGTCGACGCGCCGATGCACGCCGCCGATTCCGCCGGTCGCGAACATGCGAATCCCTGCACGCTCCGCCACCGCGCACGTCGCGCTCACCGTGGTCCCCGCGTCCAGCCCACGCGCGCAGACGGCCCCGAGGTCCCGCGACCCGGCCTTCGCCGGCTTGCGCAGAGGATCGGCGAGCCGCTGAAGCTGCGCCTCGCTGGCCCCGACCACGATGCGTCCCTCGATCACCGCGACCGCGGCCGGCACCGCGCCCTCGGCGCGCACGGCAGCGGCACAGCGACGCGCCGCCTCCAGATTCGCCGGCGGCGGCAGCCCCTGCGCGACGACGCTGGTCTCCAGTGCGACGACCGGGCGCCCCTCGCGCAGCGCGATCGCCACCTCCTCTGCGATCTCGAGCGTCATCGTCCCGACCATAGCCCAAGCAACTGCGCGAGACCGGGACCAAACCAGGTCCGCTGGGACTCGCCTTCGCCTGCCGCCCACCGTTCGGGCATCTCGACGTATCCGGCATACCCATCTGCGAGGCCGACGATCACTTCCGGGGCCATCTGACGGCCGATCTCTCCCACTGGCTCGCCCGGAACCCCGACGAGCGTCAGCGGCCCCACGCGGATGCGGGTTTCGATCACGGTCGGGTCGCGCACGAGCGCGATCGCGTTGGCGAACGCCCGGCGCAGCAGCCAGGGCACCGCGGGCGAGGCCTGAGGCGGAGGCACCGCGACGAATCGCGCGTGGCAGCCGATCTGGACATGGCGGACCGGCTCCGCCCTGCGGAGGAGATCCTGCGCCTCGCGCGCAACCGAAGCGGCGACGTCCACGCCGCGCTCCCAGGTCGCGTTGCCGCCCGCCCCCTGCACGACCAGGACCGGCGGTCCCTCCAGCGCCGCCGCCACCCTGCCCGGCCAGTCCGCGGAGATCCGCCGCGAGGATCGCGGGGCGGTGGTCGGATGCATGGAGTAGTCGATCAATGTCGCCACGTCTTCGCCGCCCGGCCTTCGCATCCGCAGCGCGACGAGTTGGGAATCGATCGGTCCCGCGCTGCGCGGCCGCGCCGGACCCTGGGGCCATTCCTCGCGCGCGACGAGGAATTCGGCTGGCCCGAGCGCGGCGATGGCCTGCGTCAGCGCGTCCGCCGCGGCCTGCGCGATCGCGTCCCGCTGAGCGCGGTCGAAGGGTCCGGCACCGGCCCAGCCAGCGATGACGCTGTCCCAGGCCCCTCCGGGCCCGGAGTGGGTGTGCGTAGCCGCGAGCAGCAGACAGGTGAGCGGCGGCAGGCGGGCGCGCCGCATCACCTCCTCCTCCAGCGAACCAGGCACCAGCACCGTATCGATGGAGGCGATCAGCGCGCGCAGGCCCTCCACCTCGAGCGCAATGGCGCGCGCGTAGACCGGCTCGCTGGCATCGTCCGCGCGGCGCTTCCCCGGGTACCCGCCGAGGATCGGATTGGGGCCGAGCGCGATCCGAGCCTTGCCTGCGCCGGCCCGCAGCGGGCCGACGCCGAGCAGCTCCAGCGCGACCCGCCCGTTCACCACGATTCCCGGCAGGCGCTGCACCGGCCGGACTGGCAGCGCGCAGAACAGTACGGCGGCGGCGAGCGCCAGCAGCGCGAGGACGGCGAGCGCCTTCGTCAGCGCACGACCCGCCGCGCGCCGAGATAGCGCGTCTGGAAGTAGCGATCCTCGAGCTCCGCCTCGACCACGCCGTGCGAAGAGCTGGCGTGGATGAACCGCCCCCGCGCGACGTCCACGATCATCCCGACGTGCGAGACCCCGCTTCCGCTCGTGTCGAAGAAGACGAGGTCGCCCTCCCGCAGCTCGTCGGCTCGCACGGGGTTGCCTGTGGCGTACTGCTGGCGGGAGACGCGCGGAATCCCGACGGACACTTCGCGGTACGAGCTCATGGTGAGCCCGGAGCAATCGATGCCGCGGTGGCTCAGGCCACCCCAGACGTAGGGCGTCCCCAGGTAGCTGCGGACTGCGTGCTCGAGGCTGGGCCAGATGCGGGGCTGCTCGGGGAGCTCCGCCGGTGGGGTTGGAGGAGGCGGCGGCACCTGGCGCCAGTCCTTGGGAAGCGGCGCGGGCGTCCAGACCACTTTCGGCGCCGGCGCGACCGACACGGTGAAGGCACCGGTGTACTCCGGCTCCGGGAGCTTCACCTTCCGCGCTTTTGCATCGGCGAACTTCACGCGCGTCCGCGACTCGACGGCGCCGGGATGCTTCGGATCCTTGCGCATCCCCTCGAGCAGATAGGCCGCGTAGAGGCGCGTGTCCCAGCCCGATCTCGCCGCGTCCACGAGGGCCCACTTGATCGTCCTGAACGACGAGTCGGACCATCCCTGCGCCATCGCTTCGTGGATCGCATCGGCCATCACCTCGCCCGCCACTCCGGCGCCGGTCCCGTCGCGATACCCGTTCGCCCAGGCGGCGATCGAGTCCGCGGGGATCTTCTTCTGATAGCCGTACAGCGCGATTCCGGCGACGGCGTCGGCGGGGGCGCCGCGCCAGATCGCGCGGTACGCCGCGAACCCGACGTCCGCGATGCGTGCCGGATCGGCGCGGTCCAGCACCCCCTCGGCGATCACGTGCAGCAGCGTGCGCGCGTCCTCCGGCTTGTCCGGATTCACCACGTTGAAGCCGTAGTTCGCGAATCTCTTCTCGAGCGCCGCCTCGATCTCCTTGCGCCGCGGAGCCTCGAGCGATCGGTCCTGAAGCAGCTGCTCGTGCACGTACTCGAGCACGTTCTGACGCGCGGCCGGTGCGGAAGGCGCGAACAGCAGCGCTAGGAGTACCGATCGTTTCGCCAGGGATGCGCCGTATTGGAGTAGCCGCGCAGCTCCCAGTATCCGAGCCGGTCGCGCGTCAGAAGCTCGATTCGGTGAATCCACTTGGCTCCCTTCCAGGCATAGAGCTGGGGAGTGATGATGCGCACCGGACCGCCGTGCTCGACCGGCAGCGGCTTGCCTTGGGCGGTGTGCACCAGCAGCACGTCATCCTTGAGCGCCTCTTCCAGGGGGAGATTGGTGGTGTACCCGTCGTAGGCGTGCGTCATGAGGTGGGTCGCTTCCGGCTTCGGCCTCGCGAGCGCGATGACGGTTGCGAGCTGCACCCCCTCCCATTCGACGTCCATCTTCGACCAGGTGGTCACGCAGTGGAAGTCGCTCGTGTCCTTGACCTGGGGCAGGGCGAGGAAATCCTTCCAGGAGAGGTGCTGCGGCTCCTCGACCGCGCCGTCGACGATCAGCTCCCACTTCGACAGAGGAACGTTCGGCTGCCGGCCCAGATCGAGCACCGGCCAGCCGCTGGTGATGGTCTGTCCTTCGGGCACCTTCGGCATCCTGTGGCGGTTCGTGGGCCCGTGCCCGAGCGGGCGCGAATCGGATGCGCCGGGCGTCTGCTTCATCCGGTTCAGGAAGCGTTCCCGCAGCTTGAGACGCGCTTCGACGATCCGGCTCTCTTTCTCGTCCATTGTGGGATTGTACGCTCGCACCCGTCGAAGGGTTGCTGCGTCTGCCCGATGCCTCCCGGTTCCGAGAATGCATCCTGATCCCGGGCTGTTTTGACGGTGTTGCCGAAGTCTGCCCGCCCCTGTACCCTCCCTCCATCCTGATGCGACTGCGAATCCCCAGCCAGGACGACAAGTTTCACGACGAGTGTGGCGTTTTCGGGGTGTTCGGGCACCCCGAGGCCTCGAACCTCGCCTACCTCGGCATTCACGCCCTTCAGCATCGCGGCCAGGAGTCGGCTGGAATCGCGTCCTGGGACGGCGTCCGGATCTACCTGCACAAGGCGATGGGCCTGGTCGCCGACATCTTCGATCAGCACGCGCTCGCCGCCCTGCCCGGCAGCTCGGCGATCGGGCACACCAGGTACTCCACCGCGGGCCAGTCCAATCTCGCCAATGCGCAGCCGATGGTCGCGCGCACCACCGCGGGGCAGGTGGCAGTCGCGCACAACGGCAACCTGGTGAACGCTGAGGAGCTGCGTGCCGAGCTCGCCGCCAAGGGGGCGCTGTTCCACGGCACCAGCGACACCGAAGTGATCGTGCACTTGCTCGCCCATCAGCGCGAGGGCTCGATCGAGGACCGGATCCACCGCGCGCTGGCGAACGTGCGCGGGGCGTACTCCCTGCTCTTCCTCACCGAGAGGGGCATCGTCGCCGTGCGCGATCCGCTCGGCTTCCGCCCGCTGGTGCTCGGCAAGCTGAAGACTGGCGCAGTGGTGTTCGCCAGCGAGACCTGCGCATTGGACCTGATCGAGGCGGAGTACGTCCGCGAGATCGAGCCGGGCGAGATGGTGATGGTGGACTCGAACGGCCTGCGTACCATCCAAACCTTGCCGCGGCAGCGATCCGGCAAGTGCATCTTCGAGCTGGTCTACTTCGCGCGGCCCGATTCGCAGGTGTTCGGGCGTAGCGTGTACGCGACGCGCAAGGAGCTGGGAAAGCGTCTCGCCATCGAGGCCCCGGTCGAGGCCGACGTCGTCATCCCGGTGCCCGACTCCGGCGTGCCGGCGGC
>VBKQ01000073.1 GCA_005879505.1 Deltaproteobacteria bacterium | reverse complement strand
GACGCGATTGCTCCGGTTGTACCCGCAGCTCTTGCGCACCGGATTCGCCGAGGCCGTCGCCTACCGGGCCGAATTCCTCATCTGGATGTTCTCCACCAACATGCCGCTGGTGATGCTCGCCATCTGGGCGGCGGCGGCGCGGTCCGGCCCCGTGGCTGGTTATTCGCAGCAGGGATTCGCCGCCTACTACCTGGCCACCCTGCTGGTACGGCTGATGACTGGCGCGTGGGTGGTCTGGGAAATGACCATGGAGATCCGCCAGGGCACCCTGGCGCTTCGCCTGCTGCGGCCGATCCATCCGCTGCTGCAGTGGTCCGCAGACAACCTGGCGGCGATCCCCATGCGCGGCGTGGTGGCGATCCCGGTGGCCGCGATCCTGCTGTACGTCGCGCGCTCGGAGTTGTCGCACGACTGGTTCTCCTGGCTCCTGCTCTTTCCGGCGCTGCTGGGAGCCTGGCTGCTCTACTTCCTGGTACAGTCGATCATCGGGACGTTCGCGCTTCGGTTCGAGAGCGCCGCCTCGCTCTTCGACGCCTGGCTGGGATTTTCGAACATCCTCTCCGGATATCTGGTGCCACTCGACCTCTTTCCCCGCGCCGTGCGCGCAGTGGCGGTGGTGCTGCCATTCCGGTTCCAGCTCTCCTTTCCGGTGGAGGTGATGTTGGGGCGGTGGTCGCGAGGCGAGGCACTCGAGCTCCTCGTCGCGCAATGGGCCTATGTGGCCCTGTTCATCGGCCTCACGAGGGTCGCGTGGCGGTCGGGTCTGCGCCACTACGCGGCGTACGGCGGGTGATGCGCGCGCTGCGGGTGGTGCGCGCGCAGCTGCGCGCCTCGATCGCGACCGCCCTTCAATACCGGTTCGACTTTGCGGTGGAAGGGGCGCTGGCGCTGCTCTGGATGGGCGTGACGCTGGTGCCCTTGATCGTCGTGTTCGGCACGCGCGAGGCCGTCGCGGGCTGGACGTTTCCGGAGATGCTGGTCGTGCTCGGCTGGTTCGTCGCCCTCAAGGGGATCCTCGAGGGCACGCTGAGCCCATCGCTGCTTCAAGTCATCGACCACGTGCGGAAGGGAACGCTCGACTTCGTCCTGCTCAAGCCCGCCGACGCGCAGCTCCTGGTCTCGCTCTCGAAGATCGAGCCGTGGCGCGTGATCGACGTCGCCGGCGCAGCCGTCATCCTGGGCGCGGCGTTCCAGCGCATCGGCCATCCCCCGGCGCTCGCGGACGTGTTGCTGGCGGCCCTCTTGCTCTGTTCCGCGGTGCTCGTCCTGTACTCGATCGCCATCCTGGTGGTGTCCATCGCCTTCGTCGCCGTGCGCGTCGACAATCTTCTCTACCTCTTCCAGTCGGTATTCGACGTGGCGCGCTGGCCGAGCAGCATCTTCCGCGGGGTGCTGGGCGTCGTCTTCACCTTCGTGCTGCCCCTGGCGCTGATGACGACCTACCCGTCCCTCGCGCTGCTCGGCAAGCTGAATCTAACGACTGCCGCAGGCGCGGTCGCAGGTTCCCTCCTCTTCGCAGCGGTAGCGCGGGCGATCTGGATCGTCTCCATCCGGCGGTACACCTCCGCCAGCTCGTAGTCCATGGTCGGTCGCCGTGAAGGAAGCCCTACCCGTCGATGCAGTGCTGCCGGAGCTGCTGGGTGCGTTGCGGGCGCACTCTGCGGTCGTGCTCGAGGCGCCTGCGGGCGCCGGCAAGACCACCCGCGTTCCGCCGGCGTTGCTCGATCAGGTCCAGGGCGAGATCGTCGTGCTCGAGCCGCGGCGGATCGCGGCGCGCATGGCGGCCCGGCGCGTCGCCCAGGAGCTCGGCGATCCCGACGTGGTCGGTTGGCAAGTGCGCTTCGAGCAGTCGGGGACGCCAAGGACCCGGCTCTGGTACGTCACCGAAGGCATTCTCGCGCGGCGCATGCTCTCCGACCCGCAGCTCAGAGGCGTCGGGGCGGTCGTCCTCGACGAGTTCCATGAGCGCCATCTTCCGGGCGACCTCGCTCTCGCGCTCGCGCAGCGATTGCTCCCCGGGATCAAGCTGGTGGTGATGTCCGCCACGCTCGAGGCCGCTCCGCTCGCCCGGTACCTGGGCGCCCCCGTGATTCGAAGCGAAGGCCGCCGGTTCCCCGTGGAGATCGAACACGTGAAGAGGGCGGACGAGCGCCGCCTCGAGCAGCAGGTCGCTGCGGCGGTCCGCCGTCTGACGTTGCCCGGCAGCACAGGGGACGTCCTCGTCTTTCTTCCGGGCGCAGCCGAGATCCGCCGTGCGGCGGAGACGTGCGCGGAGCTCGCCCGGCACCGCGACCTGCTCCTTACGCCGCTTCATGGAGATCTGTCCGCGGCCGAACAAGACCGCGCGCTCGCTCCGGCCTCCCGCCGAAAGGTGATCCTCAGCACGAACGTCGCGGAGACCAGCGTGACGGTGCCCGGAGTGACTTGCGTCGTCGACAGCGGACTCGCGCGTATCGCCTCTCATTCACCCTGGTCGGGCCTGCCGATGTTGAACGTCGCGCGGATCAGCCGCGCTTCCGCCGCGCAGCGGGCAGGCCGCGCCGGACGCCTCGGCCCGGGGCGTACCCTGCGGCTGTACACGCGCCACGATTTCGACTCGCGCCCAGAGCACCATGCACCGGAGATCGAGCGGCTCGATCTCGCGGGCCTCCTGCTCGAGCTGCGCGCCGCCTCGCTCGACCCCGGCTCGCTGCCCTGGCTCGATCCACCGCCGGCGGCCGCGTTGCAGGTCGCCGCCGACCTGCTCCGCCGCATCGGCGCGCTGGACGCTCGCGGCGATGCGACCGAGCTGGGCCGCGCATGCGCGAAGCTGCCGCTGCACCCCCGGCTCGCGCGGCTCGCGGTGGAGGCCGCACGCCGCGGCTACCGCGAGGATGGGTGCACGGCGGCGGCCTTGCTCGACGAGCGCGATGCGCGCGGGAAAGCAACCCTTGCCCCGACCGGCTCTTCCGACGTGCTCGATCTGCTCGAGCGGCGCCGCTCGCCGCGCGCAGAACAGGCCCGCGCGCAGCTTCTCCGCCTGGCGCCGCCGGACGGGCCGAGGAGCGGAACGCGCGACGAGGCGATCCTCATCTCGGTGCTGGCGGGCTTTCCCGATCGGGTCGCCAAGCGCCGCGGAGCGGACCTCCTGCTGGCTTCCGGAGGCGCCGCGCAGCTGTCGACAGAGAGCGCCGTCCGGGACGCCGGCCTGCTCGTGGCGGTCGAAGCCGAGGAGCGGCGGACGGGAAACCGTGCGCGCGTCCTGGTCCGCGTCGCCAGCGCCATCGAGCCCGAATGGCTGCTCGATCTGCAACCGCAGGCGCTGCGCGAGCAGACCGATCTCGTCTGGGAGCCCGCGCGCGAGCGCGTCGAGGTCGTCTCGCGCTTGCTCTACGATCAGCTCACGCTCGAGGAGACCCGCCGGCTGCCGCGGCCGGACGAGTCCGAAGCGGCGGCGCGCATCCTGCTCGACCACGCCGGCGCGATCCCGGACCTGGACGCGCTCGCCCGCCTGCGCGCGCGGGTTGCTATCGTTTCCCGCCACTGCCCGGAGTCGGGCATCGAAGCGCTCAGCGACGCGACGTTGCGCGCCCGCCTGGAGGAAGCGGCGCGCGGGGTCACTTCGCTGCGCGAGCTGCGCGAAGCGGATCTCCTCTCCTCGCTGACCCCTGCGGACCTCGATCGGTTCGCACCCGACCAGGTCGTCCTGCCCGGCGGACGCAAGCTGCGCATCGAATACGCCGAGGGACAGCCGCCCTCGGTGCGCTCGCGCCTGCAGGATTTCTTCGGGCTTCAGCGCGGGCCTTCGATCTGCAACGGGCGCGTCCCGCTCACGCTGCACCTGCTCGCGCCGAGCGGCCGCGCGCAACAGGTGACGCAGGATCTCGCCGGATTCTGGCAACGCCACTACCCCGCCATCCGCCGCGAGCTGATGCGAAAATACCCGAAGCACGCCTGGCCGGAGAACGGCGCCACGGCCTCGCCGCCGTCAGTGAATCGCCGGCCGTAACGGCAGCTCGCCGATCAGCGCCGCCTCCGCGCGAACCATCTGCGCGAGCCGCGCCTCGAACCCCTCGCATTTGCGCGCGAGCCGCAGGAACAGCTCGCCATGGCCCTTCTCGGCGCCCGAGAGCCGGGAGTAGAACCGTCTCAGCTCCGGATCCGGCAGGTGCGCTCCGAGCAGGGCCAGCCGCTCCTCGCTCCGCGCCTCGATCAGCGCGGAAACCAGGAGCCGATCGAGCAGCCGCTCCCGCGCAGGCTGCCGCACCAGCGCTTGCAGGCCCTGCGCATACGGATCCCCCGGGTCACGCCCGAGCGGCAGCCCGCGCTTCTCCATCACCGACAGCACTTGCGCGAGATGGCCCGCTTCCTCGCGGGCGAGCCGGGCCATCGCGCGCGGCAGTCCCGCCACCATGGGGAACGCGGCGAGCATCGACAGCGCTTGCGCTGCCGCCTTCTTCTCGCAATGAGCGTGGTCGACCAGCACCTCGTCGAAGCGCTCGAGAGCCAGTTCCACCCACTCGCGGGGCGTGTCGCAGAGAAGTCGCATCGGCCGCCTTATACTGCAGCCGTGCGCATCGGCGTCATCTCGGATACGCATGGCCTCCTGCGGCCGCAGGTGCGCGACGTCTTCCGCGGCGTCGATCACATCCTGCACGCCGGGGACATCGGCGGCGAAGAAGTGCTCGCCGAGCTCGGTGCCATCGCGGACGTGACGGCCTGCGCGGGCAACAACGACGGCTGGCGCTGCGGACCGGCAGGCAAGAGCGCGCGCGTCTCGCTCGGCGGGCTCCGCTTCCTGCTCGTGCACATCCGCGACGACGCCAGGGCCGAGCTGCAGCGTGCCCCGGCGGACGTAGTCGTCTTCGGCCACAGCCACAAACCCGTGGACGAGCGCGAGGACCGCATCTGGTGGTTCAATCCCGGCAGCGCCGGTCCGCGAAGGTTCTCGCTCCCGGTATGCGTCGGCTTGTTCGAGCGCCTCCAGGGGAAGTGGCAGGCGCGCCACGTCGCCCTTCAGTAATAGAGAAGCGCGAGCTGAAGGCCGACCGTGTGCACCTGCTGGTCGATCCCCCGCGTGCTCAGGCTCGTGTTCCGGTAGAACAACTCGGGGGCAAGAAACAGGTTCGGCGCTACGCGGATCTCCACGCCCAGCCCGCCGGCCTCCGCCAGCCCAGCCGCGGTCGCATCGGGAACCACGTCGCGGGAGAGACCGACGCCGATCCCCCCGCGTCCGTAGACCATCACCGCCGGCTTGACCAGCAGGTGGTACTGCACGAAGGCGACGATCTGGCCGCTCCGGAACGTGCGGCCCGAGAGCCTGGCGCCATCCACGCTGCCGGAGAGGTAGATGGCCAGCACGGGATTGAAGCTGTAGCCGAGGCGAAGCTCGGCATCGTATCCGAAGGAGTTGTCGCCAGGGACGATCAGGAGGTTCCCGCCTCCGCCGATGCCTGCGTAGAGGCCCTCCAGGCTCGACTGCTGCGAGTTCCATTCGTCGCTCGATGCCAATGGGGCGGCGAAGGCGGGAGCGGCGGCCAGCAGCAGCGCCGCGAGCAGGCCATGGTTCATCTGCGAACCATACCTCAACGGCGAAGCAGGAATAGGTCTCCGGCATGCGCGCCGGTGTGACGCTCCGGAATGAGCAGGCCGAGCGCTCCGAGAACCCGCCCAGCGTCGAATTCATCGATCCCCCGGTCCGGCGTGAGGCCGCGGCGTTCCGCCTCCTCCCAGGTCGCGCCGTCCACCATCGCTCCGGCGGCGCCGGTCGGACCGTCGCGGCCGTCGGTGCCGGCGGCGAGAAAGGCCGCAGCGCGATCGCCGCGCAGCTTGCGCGCCATGAGGAGGGCGAGGTGCTGGTCGCGCCCGCCGGGCGGCGCTCCCGGTGGCACGCGGATCTCCAGCTCCCCGCTGGCGCACAGGAACCCGCGCTCCCGTGAAAGGGCGTCGGCAAAGGTCTCCACCGTGCCGCGAACCGGAGAGTCGAGCATGCGCAGCGGCGCACGGTGGGCCGCTTCCTCCGCCGCAGAGCGCAGGTCGCAGAGCGCCTCGTGCTCGATGAAATCCCCCGGTTCGCCGGGCTTCAGCGTCTCGCGTACCCGCGTCGCGGCGGGCGGGAGCCCGTACTTGTGCGCCAGTGCGAGCGCGTCCGCGCAGGTGGTCTCGTCTGCGATCGCGGGGCCGCTGGAGACCGCGCGCACCCCGCCGATCGGCACGTCCACGGCGACGAAAGCCCGGGCGCGTCTGACCCCGGCGCCGTACAAGGCGCGGGCAAGTCCCCCGCCCTTGAGGCGGGAGAGATGCGCGCGGACGCAGTTCATCTCCTCGATCGGTGCGCCGGAACTGAGCAGCGCCTGGTTCACTGCGCGCAGGTCCGCCAGCGAGAGATCCGGATACGGCGCTTCCGCCAGCGCAGAGCCGCCTCCCGAGATCAGCAGCAGCGCGGCATCGTCGGGCCGCAGCGCTGCAGCGGCGGCGAGCAATGCCTCTCCGGCAGCGATCGATCCGGCGTCCGGCAGCGGATGGCTGCCGCGCAGTACCCGCGCGCCCGCAGGCGAAGGCGCATCGGGGGGCACGACCAGGATCGCCTCTCCTTCGCCGCGCGCGCCCTCGTACAGTTCCGCGGCGACCTTCCCGAGCCCGAGGACGATCAGCCGACCTCCCGGGGCCGGGCGTGGGGCCCGCGCGGCAGCGGCTCGCGCCAGCTCCCGAGCGTCGAGGGCCCGCACCACCTCCTCGTAGAGGGCGAGCAGATCGCGCATCAGCGCACCTCGAAGAGCGAGGGCAAGAGCTCTCCAGCCCTGCCCATTCGGCACTCGTCGAAGGAATGGGCATTCTCCGGCCGCTCGAGGCCGACGTAGACGCAGCGGGCGAAGCGGCCGCGCGGGTTCGGATTGTGCCGCAGGTGGGAGACGAATCCGGCGGCAGGATGGACCGCCCCGGAGCTGCCGACGGTGACGAAGAGATCGCATTCGTTCAGCTGCTGGTAGATCCGCTCCATGCCGAACGGGATCTCGCCGAACCAGACCACGTGAGGCCTGAGGAGGCCACCGCAATGGTCGCAGCGCGGCACTTCGTCGAGGTATGCGCCGTCATCGTGGAAGGACGGCCGCTCGCAGGAGTCGCAGCGAGTCTTCAACAGCTCGCCGTGCATGTGGTGCACCTCGCGCGATCCGGCGCGCTCGTGCAGCGGGTCGACGTTCTGGGTGCAGAGGAAGAGCCGCTCGCCGATCTGCGCCTGCAGCTTCGCCAGCGCGAGGTGCGCCGGGTTCGGCTGTACGCTGCCGGCCTGCTTGCGGCGCTCCGAATAGAAGCGCCAGACCAGCTTGGGATCGCGAGTGAATGCCTCCGGCGTCGCAACATCCTCGATGCGGTGCTCTTCCCAGAGCCCGCCGCCATCCCGGAAGGTCCTCACTCCGCTCTCGGCGCTGATCCCGGCGCCGGTCAGCACGAAGAGCCGGTCGCCGGCGCCGACGGTGAGCGCCGGGAACTCCTTGCCCGGCGCGATCTTCGTCAGCGGCACCATGCGAGTAGAACACATCTCATAGAGAGTACAGTCTCTAGCATAGTCGCTAAGCCGCCTTCGGCGGCCGCGACTAAACCGCCTTCGGCGGCCGCGACTGGAGAACAGTTGCGCCGATGGAGCTGCGCAGGCAAGGATCTTCGCATGGCCCTCGCCGCCCTTCGCCGGGAGCTGTCGCGCCGCATGTACGTCCGGTCCCGGATGGTGCGCACGAGCGCGGTCCGCCTCGCGTATCTCGCCTATTCGCGCGCCCTGCTCCGCTGGGAAAACCGATCCTCGCCCGAGGCGGCGGCCTCGCTGCGCCGCCGGCTGGAGGAGCTCTTCGACCAGGACTTCCGCGACGCGGAGGCGGGGTACTACCCGCGCTCGCTGATCGAGACGCTTCCCTGGCGCGAGTACGCGCAGGCGGTTCCGCGCCTGCTCGCCGATCTGCCGCGTACGCGCGCCCGCATCGGCCGCGGCGACTTCCGCGAGCTGCCTCAGGAGGCAGCCCCGGGACGCTACCCGCACTACTACGCGCGCAACTTCCACTACCAGACCGACGGCTACCTCGGGCACACCAGCGCCGCTCTCTACGACCTCCAGGTCGAGCTGCTTTTCGGCGGCACCGCGGATGTGATGCGCCGCCGGCTGGTGCCGCCCGTGGTCCGCTGCGCGAGGGCGCGCGGCGCGTCGCCGGCCCAGCCGCTGCGGGTGCTCGACGTGGGCTGTGGCACCGGCCATCTGTTGAACATGCTCGGCGCTGCCCTGCCCGTCGAGGCGAAGCTGTTCGGCGTGGATCTGTCGCCGCACTACATCGCCCGTGCGCGGGAAGTCCTCTCGCGGGACCTGGACGTCTCGCTGGTCTGCGACAATGCGGAGAAGCTTCCCTTCGTCGACGAGTCATTCGACGCCGTCACCAGCGCCTACCTCCTGCACGAGGTGCCCGACGAGGTGCGGGCGCGCGTGCTGGCGGAGATGGCGCGCGTCGTCCGCCCGGGCGGGCTGGTGGTGATCGCCGACAGCATCCAGCTCGCCGACGCGCCGGAGCTGGAGCGCGAGATCCTCGCCTTCCCTTCGCGGTTCCACGAACCGTTCTACACCAGCTACGTGAAGGACGATCTGGCGGCGCGGATCTCGGAATCGGGCCTGCGCGCCACGAGCGCGCAGCTCGCCTTCCTCACGAAGCTTGTGTTTGCCGAGAAGCCAGCGCCCGGGCCCGCTTCGCCCATGAGCGCGCGATGAACGCGATGGCGACGAGCAGCGGGACGATGCAGCCGAGCAGGACCAGCACGCCGATCTTCGCCGCGCGCACCTGATCGGAGTCGGCGGCGCCGAAGCAGATCGGGCAGGCGAGCAGGAAGGACATCACAAGAAGCTCACGTTCTTCAGCTT
>VBKQ01000424.1:2727-4979 GCA_005879505.1 Deltaproteobacteria bacterium | reverse complement strand
GCGGGCGCGGAAGGCGTCATCGGCGCCGAGGAACTGGACGCCAACGCCCGGGTCCAGGCGCAGCGCGCGGGAGAGGGAAGGCGTTCGGACGTGGATCACCTTCGCCTGGACGGGAACGGGGCGATCGGCGTCTGGCAGCTCGATCGCGACGGGCACCACCGCGCCGACCGGCAGCTCCTTGGAGGTGCGCACGAACATGCCGGTGGTACTGATGTTCGTCGTTTCCGCGGAGAGGAGTCCGCCGATGCCCGAGATCGAGACCTTGAGCGATGCGGGGTAGCGCGGAGCGGGAGCCTGAAGCGATTTCAACGGAGCACCGATCCGGCCCGGCTGCTCGTCTGCATCTCCCCTCCTCGCGCTCCTCTGCTGGTAGCGAGAACCGCCGGTAGGTTTCAAGTAGACGTCACACGCAAGCCGGAACGGATGCAGGGAACGGCAAGGCGGATGCCCACATCATCGCGCGGCGTCTTACCGTCATTTGCCATACCCATGGCGCGTCGCCGAAGCCACCATCAGCGCCGCCATTGCTACCTTGATCTCCTGGGAGGGCTCGATGCCTCGCGAGGAGGCACTGCGCTGCGGCGCCAGGATCAGGGACGAGCAATGCAAGCGTCGCGCGACGGTCGCCTTCATCATCGGAGGACGAGCGAACCCCCCGTTGCTGCGCTGCGCCTCGGATGCCGACGAGCTGAGGGAAGGCTTGCGCCGGTTCCTCAGGGAGGGAACGTGGATCGAGGAACGCATTCCGCCACGCACGGAAGGCGACGCATGAAGCGCCCGCCGGCGCCTCCCGCGCGCGGGCGTCCCGCGCGCGTCAACGCGGCTGCTCAGCCGACCTTGCGGACGTTCGCCGCCTGGGGTCCTTTCGGACCCTCCTGCACGTCGAACTCGACCTTCTGGCCCTCGGCCAGGCTTCGAAATCCCTCCGACTGGATCGCGGTGTGATGGACGAACACGTCCTTGCCCCCGCCGTCCGGCGTAATGAACCCAAATCCCTTCGCGTCGTTGAACCACTTCACGGTCCCGCTCGGCATCGAACACTCCTCGGCCCCAGACCGGCGCCGCAGTCCTACACCTGACTTATGCCACCCGGGGCCTGCTGGCCAGTGCCGGGGCCGTCCGGAGTCTCGCGGGCAACAACCGCTTCATCGGGCGCTCGCAGGGATCGGAGGAGCGCAAGGCCCGCACCGTCCAAGGCGGCACCAGCTTTCTCGCCTGCTCTACGGGCTGTCAGGACGGCTCCCGGAGCCGGAGGGCGGCAGCCTTGCCGCCAGGCGGCAGCGCGATCAGCGTACCGAGGGGGGCTCGCCAACTGCGCGAGTCGGGGGGAATCATGGACAAGGGCAGGACGCGATTTGCATGGCTGGCAGGAGCGGCGGCGGTCTTCATTTGCACCGCGTGTGATTCGAGTGGTTGGAACGCAAGCGTCGCGAGCGCGGCGACGGGGAGCTCCGCAGGCGAAAACGACGCCTGCAAGGCCCCGGACCACGGCAGGATCTCGTGCAGCGTCGTCTGCGACGACGGCTACACGGCTTGCGGCGACGTCTGCACCCGCCTGGAGAGCGACCGCTCGAACTGCGGCGCCTGCAGGAAAGCGTGCAGCAGCGGCCAGACCTGTAGCGCCGGCGTGTGCGTGACCGCATGTCTCAGCGGACAGACGTCGTGCGACGGTGCCTGCACGGACACGGACGACGACGACCGGAACTGCGGCGCATGCGGACACCGGTGCTCCGCCGACCACGCCAGCTCGGCGTGCCACCACGGCTCCTGCGACATCTCCTCCTGCCATCCCGGTTGGGCGAACTGCGACCACGACCTCGGCAACGGTTGCGAGACCAACGTCGGGAACGACCGGAACAACTGCGGCGGCTGCGGGGTGAAGTGCGGCGAGAATGAGATCTGCGATCAGGGCCATCCGGTCAGCTGCGGCCCGAACGAACATCGCGAGGACAACCAGTGCGTCGCGAACCGCTGCGGAGATACCGACAACGATCGCGACAACTGCGGGTCCTGCGGAAACCGCTGCGGTGAAGACGAGATCTGCGATCACGGCCACCGCGTCCGGTGCGGATCAGGCTACCACCGGCAGGGGAATGCCTGCGTACCGAACGAGGGCTCCTGCGGCGACACCAGCAGCGACCGCAACAACTGCGGCGCTTGCGGCAGTCAGTGCGCAGACGACGAGATCTGCGAGGGCGGCCACCACGTGCGCTGCGGCGCCGGATCGCACCGCGAGGGCAACGGCTGCGTGC
>VBKQ01000424.1:0-2701 GCA_005879505.1 Deltaproteobacteria bacterium | reverse complement strand
GACACGAGCTCGTGCAGCGACACCGATCACGACCGCAACAACTGCGGCGCCTGTGGCAACCGCTGCGGCGACGACGAGATCTGCGATCACGGCCATCGAGCGCGCTGCGGCGCGGGCTTCCATCGCGAAGGCAACGCCTGCGTGCCCAACGGGACTTCGTGCGGGGACACGGACAATGATCGCGACAACTGCGGCGGATGTGGCAACCGCTGCCGCGACGACGAGACCTGCGAGAAGGGGCACCGGGTCCGCTGCGCCAGCGGATACCATCGCGAGGACAACCGCTGCGTAGCGAATGGCGGTGGATGCGGTGACACCGACAACGACCGGAACAATTGCGGCGCCTGCGGTGACCGCTGCGGCGACGACGAGGTCTGCGAGCGGGGACGGCATGTGCGCTGCGGCAGCGGGTCTCACCGCGAGGGGAACGCCTGCGTGCCGAACGGCCCATCTTGTGGCGATACCGACAATGACCGCAACAACTGCGGCGGCTGTGGCAACCGGTGCGACGACGACGAGATCTGCTCGCAAGGCCACAGGGCCAGCTGCGGGAAGGGCAAGCACCGCCAGGACAACCATTGCGAAGACCATCAAAGCGATAAGGGCGGCGGTGGCGATAAGGGCGGCGGTGGCGATAAGGGCGGCGGTGGCGATCAGGGCGGCGGCGGCGATAAAGGCGGCGGCGGCGGCGATCACGGCCATCACGGCGGCGACTGATCACCGCGAGGGAGGTCTCAGGCCCGGCTGCCATCAGGCGGCCGGGCCTTTTTCAATGCGCGCTCCCGGATGGCCGACAGGGTCGTGCCCGGCGTGATCACTTCCTCCGGGAGCCGCAGCTCCAGCAGGGCCGGCGTTCCGGAGGCGAGAGCGCGCTCGAACGCAGGCGCGAACTGCTCGGTGGTCTGGACGAGCTCGCCGAAAGCGCCGAACGAGCGCGCGTACGCGGCGAAGTCGGGATTTTCGAGCCGTGTCCCGTGCACGCGTCCCGGATAGCTCCGCTCCTGGTGCATCCGGATGGTTCCGTAGCAGCCGTTGTTCACGACCAGGATGATCACCGGCAGCCGGTGCTGCACCGCAGTCGCCAGCTCCTGGCCGCTCATGAGGAAGTCCCCGTCGCCGGAGAACGCGACGACGAGCCGGTCCGGGTGCACGGACTTCGCCGCGACTGCCGCCGGCACTCCGTACCCCATTGCGCCGCTGGTCGGTCCGAGTTGCGACTTGAAGCGCCGGTAGCGATAGAACCGATGCAGCCAGGAGGAGAAGTTGCCGGCGCCGTTCGCGATGATCGCCTCGGGAGGTAGCCGTATGCGCAGATGGTGGACGATCTCCGCCAGCTGCAGCGGCCCCGACACGGCCACAGGCGTATTCCAAGCCACATAGTCCGCGCGGGCGGCGGCTGCCTCCGCCGTCCAGACCAGCTTCGCCGGCGGACGCAGCTCCGCGAGCGCCGCGGCGAGCTCCGGCATGCCCGCGTTGATCGGCAGGTCGGCCGCGTAGACCCGGCCCAGCTCTTCCGCACCGGCGTGCGCGTGCAACAGCGTCTGCCGGGGTGTGGGGACGTCGAACAGCGTGTACCCGCCGGTGGTGACCTCGCCCAGGCGGGCCCCCAGCACCAGAGCGACGTCGGCTTCTTGGATCCGCTGTGCGAGCGCGGGATTGACCCCGATCCCGACGTCGCCGGCATAGAGCGGGTGGTCGTTGTCGAACAGGTCCTGGAACCGGAACGCGCAGGCGACGGGAAGTTGCCAGGCCTCCGCGAACCGCCGCAGGTCCATGCAGGCGTCGTTGGTCCAGCCGCTGCCGCCGGCAATGACGATCGGCCGGCGTGAACCGGCGAGAAGCGCCGAAAGACGCTCGAGCTGCTGCGGGTGCGGTGCCGCTGCCACGCGCTGATAGCGCGGCGCCGCCGGCGCCTCCGCGTCCTCCTCGAGCATGTCCTCGGGCAGCGCCAGGACCACGGGCCCGGGCCTGCCGGACGTCGCCGTCTGGAACGCCCGGCGTACGTACTCGGGGACGCGGCGCGGGTCATCGATCTGCGCCACCCACTTCGTCATCTGGCCGAACATCCGCCGGTAGTCGATCTCCTGGAACGCCTCGCGATCCATGAATCCGCGCGGTACCTGGCCGACGAGAAGCAGCAGCGGCGTCGAGTCCTGGAAGGCGGTGTGGATGCCGATCGATGCGTTGCACGCTCCCGGTCCTCGCGTCACCAGCGCGATTCCCGGACGGCCGGTCAACTTGCCGCAAGCGTCGGCCATGTTGGAGGCGCCACCCTCTTGCCTGCAGACGACCAGCTTGATCCGGTCGCGAGCGTCGTAGAGCGCGTCCAGCACGGCCAGGTGGCTTTCCCCGGGGACGCAGAAGACCTGATCGGCGCCCTGGGTGAGCAGGCTCTGCACGAGGATCTGGCCGCCGCTGCCAGAAAGCTTCGCTGGCCGTCCCATCGCTGGCCTCCCTTGCAGCGCTGTACAATGAGCTGGTCCGGGACACTACGGGGGCGAACCTCGAGCGGGTCCCGGCTCGACCCGCTGGTTCAACCGGTTGAACTGAATGTTCACCAATGAACTCGCCCCGAGGCGAGTCCGGTACGCGTAGGTCGGGGCGCGGTGCCCCATGCCCAACGGCCTGCTACCGGCTTACTGCTGCGCCTTCTGCTGTTGCTTGGCTTCCTTCTTGTTCTTGTGGTGCTGGTAGAGGGCAC
>VBKQ01000423.1 GCA_005879505.1 Deltaproteobacteria bacterium | reverse complement strand
ACGAGCGGCTTCCGCGGCCGGCGCGGTCGCGCAACTCGCCCGCTGATTCTCGAGGACGCCGCATGGACGAGAAAATCTACGGTTGGTGGCTCCCGCCCGACGTTTCCGTCCATGGGGCGAAGATCGACCAGCTGATGTCCGTCTTGCACTGGTTCATGCTCCTGCTCTTCCTCGGCTGGGGCATCTTCTTCGTGTACTGCCTGGTCCGGTTCCGCGCCCGCCCCGGCCACGTGGCGATGTACACGCCCGTCAAGGGCATTGCCACCAAGTACATCGAGGCGTTCGTGGTGGTGGTCGAGATCTTCCTGCTCTTCGGCCTCTCCACGCCGGTGTGGCTCGCCTACAAGAACAACGTCCCCGACGCGAAGAAGGCGCTGCACGTGCGCGTGGTGACCGAGCAGTTCGCCTGGAACTTCCAGTATCCGGGCAAGGACGGCAAATTCGGAAAGACCGATCCGTCTTTCATCTCCGGTGACAACCCCCTGGGAGTCGATCCAGAGGATCCGGCTGGCAAGGATGACGTGGTCACCGTCAACAACCTGCACCTGCCGACCAACCGCCCGGTGATCGTCGACGTCTCCAGCAAGGACGTCATCCACAGCTTCAACATCCCCGTGCTGCGGGTGAAGCAGGACACCATTCCCGGCCAGCAGGTCTCCGTCTGGTTCGAAGCCACGCAGACGGGACACTTCGAGCTCGCCTGCGCGCAGCTCTGCGGCCTGGGCCATTACCGCATGCGCGGCGACGTGCTGATCGACACGCCTGAGGAGTTCGCCAAGTGGCAAGCGGAGAACGCGCCGCCGCCGGCGGAAGAGCCCGCCGCCGCCGCGCCCGAAGAGAAGAAGTAGCCCACATGTTCCGATCGGAGACGACTCGATGAGCGTCGAACACCACACCGCGGCCGGCAACGGCAACGGGCACGCGCACGCCGATCACGGCCACCACGAGCTGCCGTTCTGGCGCAAGTACATCTTCTCGGTCGACCACAAGGTCATCGGCATCCAATACGCGGTCACCGCGCTGGTGTTTCTCTTCTTCGGGTTCAGCCTGATGATGCTTTTGCGCTGGCAGCTCGCCTATCCCGGGCAGCCGCTGCCCGTGATCGGCAAGCTGCTCGGCGAGACGGCGATGCCCGGCGGAGTGATGGCCCCTGAGTTCTACAACCAGCTCGGCGCCATGCACGGCACCATCATGGTGTTCCTCGGGGTGGTGCCGCTGGCGGTGGGCGGCTTCGGCAACTTCGTCGTGCCGCTGCAGATCGGCGCCCCGGACATGGCCTTCCCGCGGCTGAACATGGTGAGCTACTGGGTATTCCTCCCCGGCTGCATCCTCATGCTCTGCTCGTTCCTCATGCCCGGAGGCGCGGCGCAGTCGGGCTGGACCAGCTACCCGCCGCTCTCGGACATCGCCCCCTCCGGACAGACGGTGTGGTGCCTGGCGATGGTGCTGATCATCACCAGCTCGCTGCTCGGCTCGATCAACTTCATCGTCACCATCGTGCAGCTGCGCGCGAAGGGCCTCAGCTTCTGGCGGCTGCCGTTCTTCGTCCATGCGCAGCTGGTGACGGCCTTCCTGCTCCTGCTCGCCTTCCCGCCGCTGGAGGCCGCGACCGTCATGCAGATCATGGACCGGGTCGCCGGCACCTCCTTCTTCCTGCCTTCGGGCCTGGTGGTCTCCGGCGAGCAGCTCAAGATCGCCGGCGGCGGAAGCCCGCTGCTCTGGCAGCACCTCTTCTGGTTCCTCGCGCACCCCGAAGTCTACGTCCTCATCCTTCCGGGGATGGGGATCGTCGCCGAGGTGATCGCCAACAACACCCGCAAGCCGCTCTGGGGCTATCGCCTGCTGGTGTACTCGGTGATCTTCATCGGGTTCATGAGCTTCGTGGTCTGGGCGCACCACATGTTCATGACGGGCATGGGAACCACCATGTCCACGTTCTTCCAGACCACCACGATGATCATCTCCGTCCCGAGCGTGGTCATCCTCACCTGCTTCATCATGTCGCTCTACGGCGGGAACATCCGGTTCACCACCCCGATGCTCTTCGCCACCGCCTTCTTGCCGATGTTCGCCATCGGCGGGCTTACCGGGCTGCCGCTGGGCCTGACCGCGAGCGACATCTACCTGCACGACACGTTCTACGTGATCGGCCACTTCCACTACGTGGTCGCGCCGGGGTCCCTGTTCGCGCTCTTCGCAGGCATCTACTACTGGTACCCCAAGGCGACCGGCCGGCAGCTGAGCGACAAGCTCGGCAAGCTCCATTTCTGGCTCAGCTTCGTCGCCATCAACTTCGTCTTCATGCCGATGTTCTTCCAGGGCATGGCCGGCCTGTCGCGGCGCCTCTACGACCCGACCGTGTACGCGCACGGACGGGGAGTGCAGGCGCTGAACGTGGTGATCTCCTGGGGCGCGTGGGGGCTCGCCATCGCGCAGCTCCCCTTCATCGTCAACTTCTTCATGAGCCTGAGGGCG
>VBKQ01000072.1 GCA_005879505.1 Deltaproteobacteria bacterium | reverse complement strand
GCCCGCCTGCTGGAAGTAGGTGAACTGGGTCACCTCCATCCCGTCGCACCAGACTTCCCAGCCGAGGCCCCACGCCCCCAGCGTGGGAGACTCCCAGTCGTCCTCGACGAAGCGCAGATCGTGGTCGTCCGAAGTGATGCCGATCGCGCGCAATGAGCCGAGGTACTGCTCCTGGACATCCTTGGGGCTGGGCTTGAGGATCACCTGGTACTGGTGGTGCTGGTGGAGGCGGTTGGGATTCTCGCCGAAGCGGCCGTCCGCGGGCCGGCGCGAGGGCTCGACGTAGGCGACGTTCCAGGGCTCGGGCCCGAGCACGCGCAGGAAGGTCGCCGGATTCATCGTCCCCGCGCCCACCTCCAGGTCGTACCCCTGCATCAGCGCGCAGCCCCGATCGGCCCAGTAGGTCTGCAAAGCGAGGAGAAGGCCCTGGAAATCCTTGGGAGCGCTCGCGTTCGGCATCGGGCGCGGGAACGTAGACGCAGTGCGGCGATTGCGCAAGCGCGTGGCCAGTCGAGTGTCGCAGGTTTCCGCATGGTGGCGACTGGAATGTTCCAGGCGACGGAGGCCCGGAGTGCCGGGCTATTTCTTCTTGTTCACCGGCGGCGCCAGGAACGAGACGTTGTCCGCCGCCGGCGGCTCTTCCTTCTGCGGCTCCGGGCGCATGTGGTCGAGCATCGCCTTGTGCTGATCGAGCAGCGCCTGCATCTGCTGCACGAACGACACGCGCGCCCGCTTCAGCTCCTCGATCTCGCCGACCAGCTGCATCCTCCGCGCCTGCGCATTCGCGATGATCTTCTCCGCCTGCAGCTCGGCGCCGGAGATGATGTTTTCCACCTCCTTGCGGGCGTTGACCTTCATCTCCTCCGCCACCTTCTGGGTGGTGGTCAACGTCTGCTGGAGGAGCTGCTCGCGGTCCTTGAACTCGTTGATCCGCGCCTCGCGGCGGCGCAGCTCCTCGTCCTGGCGGTTGAGCTTGCGCGTCAGCTCCTCCAGCTGGGTGGCGACGAGGTCGAGCCAGGAGCGCACCTCCCGCTCGTCGAGGCCTCCGAGCGTCACCTTGCGGAACGTCTTCTGCTGCAGGTCGAGGGGAGTCAGCTTCATGGCTCGGACGATACCTCGGCCGTCAACGTTCCTGTTCGCTCCAGCGCTTTGGGCGAGACCGCCGCGAAGACGCCGCCTCGCTGCGAAGCCTTCACGTGGTACATGGCCTCGTCCGCGCGCCGGATCAGGCTCTCGGGATCCCGCGCGTCGTCCGGGAAGGCGGCGACGCCGAGGCTGGCCGTGAGCCTGATCGGACCATAGGGCTTCTCGGCGAGAAACGGCTGCCGGGCGATCTCTCCGCCGATGCGCCGCGCCGCCGCGACGGCCTGGTCCTTGCTCGTCTCCGGCATGAGGATGAGGAACTCGTCCCCGCCGTAGCGGACGGGGACGTCGGTCGAGCGCAGCGTCTTGCGCAGGAGCTTGCCGATCTCGTGCAGCACCTGCGAGCCCGCCTGGTGGCCGTGCGTGTCGTTCACGCGCTTGAAGTAGTCGAGATCGAAGAAGATCGCCGACACCGGATGCCCGAAGCGGGTGGCGCGCATCACTTCCTGCTCGAGCTGGCGCTTCATGTGGCGGGAGTTGAAGAGGCCGGTGTGGTCGTCCAGGATCGTGAGCTCCTCCACCTTGTGGAAGTTGCGCGCGTTCTCGATGGCGATGGCGCTGAATTCCGCCACGGTGCCGAGGATTTTCAGGTCCTCCTCGTGGAACGCGCCGTCGCGGGGAGTGTTCACCAGCTCGATCACCCCCAGCGTCCGGCCCTTGAAGGTCAATGGAACGCAGAGGATCGACTTGGTGTGGAAGCGCGAGGCCTTGTCGAACCGGCTGGCGAACCGCGGGTCGGCGTGGACGTCCGGGACGAGCAGCGGCTGGTTGTGCTCCGCCACCCATCCGGCGATCCCTTCGCCGGGCTGCAGGCGCATTCCCAGCAGGCAATCCGACCCCTCTCCGACCGCCGCGTGGAAGTACAGCTCGCCCGTCGCGTGATCCTTGAGCAAGAGGGACCAGTTGGTGGGCTTGAGGAGCTCGCTGACCTTCGCGAGGATGACGTGCATCACCTCGCCGATGTCCAGCGACGAGGTCAGGGCCTTCCCGATCTCGTTGAGGACGGCGAGCTCGTCGACGGTGCGCTGCAGCTCCCGGAGGAGATCCTTCCCCCTCATTTCTTAGAGTGTATGCTCGGTTGTCGCGACGCGCCAAATCTTGTAGAGGCGGCGCGATGGAGCTCGTCCTCTGTTCCGCGTCGCCGCGCCGGCGCGAATTCCTCGCGCGCCTCGGGGTGCGTTTCTCGGTGGCGGCCGCGCACATCGACGAGACGCGGCGGCCGGGCGAATCTGCCCGCGAGTACGTGATGCGGATGGCCCGGGAGAAGGCGCAGGCCGCGGCGGGGGAGGGGTCCGTCGCGCTCGCTGCCGATACCATCGTGCTGGTGGGTGGAGAAGTGCTCGGCAAGCCGCGCGACCGGTCCGATGCAGAGCGGATGCTGCGCATTCTCTCCGGCATCGAGCACCGTGTGATCACGGCCGTCTGCGTGCCGCCGCGCGCCCGCGTGGTGGAGACGGCGGTGAAGTTCGCCCCCCTCTCCGAGGCGCAGGTGCGTTGGCTTGCCGCCTCCGGCGACGGCGACGACAAGGCGGGAGCGTACGCGGTCCAGGGGCTCGCCGGGGCGTTCGTGGAACGGATCGACGGCAGCATCACCAACGTCGTGGGCCTTCCGCTTCTGGAGACGCTGCAGATGCTGGAGGAGGCCGGGGTGGAGCTGCCGTGGAGATAGCCGCGGGGCTCTCCCGGGTTCGCGAGCGGATTGCAGCCGCGTGCTCGAGGGCCGGACGAGATCCCGCCTCCGTCCGCCTGATCGCGGTGAGCAAGACCAAGCCGATCGAGATGCTGCGCGAAGCCGTCGCCGCGGGGCAGACGATTTTCGGCGAGAACTACGCACAAGAGCTGCGGGAGAAGGCCGCTGCCCTCGCCGGCGTCGAATGGCACTTCATCGGCGCGCTGCAGACGAACAAGGCGAGGCTGGTGGTCGGCCGCGCCGCCCTGATCCACACCTGCGACCGCCTGGCGTTGGCGCAGGAGCTGTCCAAGCGGGCGAAGGCCGCCGGGCTCGTGCAGCGCGTGCTGCTGGAAGTGAACGTCGGCCGCGAGGCGCAGAAGGCCGGCGTGCTGCCGGAGGATGTGCCGGCGCTGCTGGAACAGGTGCGGGCGCTGCCGGCGCTCGCGTGCGAGGGATTGATGTGCATTCCGCCGGCGCAGCGCGATCCGCGCCCATCCTTCCGCCTGCTCCGGCAGCTGGGAACGGCCTGCGGCCTTCCTGAGCTGTCGATGGGAATGAGCGCCGATTACGAGGCCGCCATCGAGGATGGCGCCACCCTCGTGCGCGTCGGCACCTCGATCTTCGGAGAGCGCGTTCCATGATCCTTGCCCTGCTGCTTGCCGCGACGCCGCCGCCGGTCATCGCCGTGCTCGAGTTCCGCGACAAGGTGCCGGCCGCGGAGCGCATCGATACCGCCTACCTCGCCGACCAGGTGAGAGCCGCAGTGAAGGAGGACCTGCCGCAGGCGCGGCTGATCTCGCGCGAGAACATGCTGATCTTGCTTCAGTCTGCGGGGAGGTCCCTGGAGGAGTGCGAAGCGGAGTGCGAGGTGGAGACCGGCCGCCGCATCGGCGCGGACCTGGTGGTGAGCGGCGAGCTTCTGCGCTTCGGCTCGCAATACAAGCTGAACATGAAGCTGCACGACACCCGGTCGGGAGAACTGCTCTCCGGAAACGTGGCCGCCGGCGCGAGCGCCGACGAGCTCGAGCGCGATCTCCGCCCGGCGGTCCGCAAGCTGCTCGCCCCGATCTTCCAGGGTCAGCTGTCCGACGAGCGGCGCGCCGCAGCCGAGACGGTCGTGGCCGAGCGGCGCCTCCCGCGTACCCTGGCCTCATTCTGGGTGATCGCCGGTTACGACTGGACCTCAAACCAAGCGCCCTTGACAGTTCCGACCGGGAGCATCCCTTTGGCCCTGCGGTCCGGATTCGGCTTGGACCTGGGCGGCGATTTGTTCTTTCGCGTCGCCGGACCCCTCTTTCTCGGCGGGATCATCGACTACAGCCTGGCCGGTCCGAATGCCCTGCTCGTCGCGGGCGGAGCGCGGGTCGTCGTCTCCGACCTCGCCCTGTCCGGTGGATTCGGCTACGCCAGCGTGGCAGAGGGCGGGGTAGGCGCCCTCCTTGCAGTGGACCTCGGCGTGATCACCGACGTCACCCTGCGCCTGCAGGGATCCTGGCGGCGCAGCAGGTTCAGCAGAGATGCCACGGCGCCGGCCGACTATCAGAGGACGGTCTGGTCGTTGATGGGCGGCCTGTCACTGCACCTATGACTCACTTGCCTCCCCGGGGCGCCGCCGGTATGACCCGCGCCATGGCGCCCTTCGTCGACGAGAAACTGAAGGCCGCGATCCGCTCGTTCAACGAGCGCGGCCAGCTCGGACCCGACCCGCTCGCGGCGCGTTACGCGGAGCGCCGCGCCGGGTACTCGCTCTTCTCCCGGATGCTGTCCGACGCGGACATCGAAGCGCTGCGGCCCTACCTCTTCTGCTACAGCGAGCTGCCGCCCCGGCGGAAGCTGATCATCCGCAACTTCATCGGCGGCGAGTGGAGGGCCCCCGCCTCCGGCGAGCACGGCGCGATGACGTGTCCCGCCGACAAGCGCGTGCAGCTATTCGACGTTCCCGCCTCCGGGAAGCAGGATGTCGAAGCCGCTCTCGCCTCCGGCGACCAGGTGTGGAAGTCGTTGGCCTGGGCGGACGAGGGACTCGCGTACCGCAAGCACGTGATGCAGAACGTCTCCCGGATCCTCGCGCACTACACCGAGGACTTCCTGCACGAGATCCGCCAGCAGATCCCCAAGACCAGGCTGGAGGCGGAGAAGGACTTCTTCGAGGCCAAGCGGGCCTGCGATCATCTCCAGGGCAGCTACGAGGCGGCCATCAAGGGCGAGATCGTCCCCGACATGATGGCGGGACAGCGCTTCTGGCGCGACGCGTTCATGCCCGCCGGGCTCGCCGCCATCATCACCCCGATGAACTTCATCTGGGGCATCCCGATGATCCACCTCGCGGGCGCGTACCTCACCGGATGTCCCTGGATCTTCAAAGGACATCCGTTCGCGGGGGCGACGAACACTTCCATGGTCCGCTGCTTCCTCGCCGCCGGCGCCGACCCGCGGTTCATCCAGAAGGTGGAAGGTTTCGGCAAGGGCATCGCGCCACTCGCGACCGATCACCGCGTGGCCGTCGTCGCGGTGACCGGTTCCTCGGATACGGCGCGCGCCATCTCTTCTGGGCGCGGGCTGGCCCGCACCCGCTTCGAGGGCGGAGGGTGCAACTGGTCCTGGGTCGACGACGGGTACGACGACGGCGAGCTGGAGAAGATCGCCGAGCGCCTCTCGTACGCGAAGCTCGGGCTCTCCTCGCACAAGTGCACCGGCCTGCAGGGCGTGTCCGCATCCCGCGCGACCCTGGACCGCCTGGTGCCGATGATCGCCGCGGAGATGGATCGCTGGCAGGTGATGGATCCGCGCAGCCCGGACGCGACCGACAAGACGCTGGGGCCCCTGATGGTGCACAAGGCGCAGACCGCGCTGGACCTGGTGGCCGAGGCGCGCAAGGCAGGGCTGAAGATCGTCCGCGAGGGCGGGCGCGTCGGCGGCGACTACGGCTCCAACGCCGAGGCGGTGAAGCCGGCGCTGATCGATGGCGTATCTGCGCAGACCTCGCTGCGCCATGACTGGGACGGAAAAGGGGTCCGCGAGTACAAGCTCGCGACCACCGAGCTGTTCATGCCCATCCTGGTGGCGATGCCGCTGCCTCGGTTCGAGGACTTCGTGAAGTTCTCGCTCTTCGACAACCCGCACGATCTCGCCACCAGCATCTGGACGCGCGACGACCGCAAGCTCACCCGCGCCCGCCGCACGCTCGCCGGCATGCTGAAGGAGAACGACGGAACCGATTCCGCCCTGGAATGGGAGGAGTTCGGCGCCTCGACCATCGGCGAGAGCGGGAACATGGGCGTGGGTGAAGTGCAGGCGACGATCTCGATCTACTCGCGGCGGCAAAAGGGCAGGCATTTCGTGTTCTGATAGTCGCGGCCGCCGAAGGCGGCTTAGCGACTATTGCCTTAGACTGTACCCGTTATGAGATTCGCCTCGAGCTAGATGCCGCGGATCCACCTGGACGGCGCTCCCATCGAAGCGCAGGCGGAGGAAACCGTCGCCGCGGCGCTGCTGCGCGCCGGCGTGACCACGTTCACGCGCTCGATCAAGTACCACCGGCCACGCGGGCCGTTCTGCTTTGCCGGGTCCTGCGGGCAGTGCCTGATGCGGATCGACGGGTTGCCGAGCCTGCCCGCCTGCCGCGTGCGCGTCGCGGAAGGCATGCGCTGCGAGCGGCAGAACGGACCGCTCGGGGTGGAGAACGATCTGTTCCGCGCGGCGGACTTCCTCTTTCCGGACGGGCTCGACCACCACCACCTGATGGTGCGCTCGCGGCTCCTCGGGCGCGTGGCGCTGGAGATCGCGCGGCGGCTCGCCGGCCTGGGGGAGCTCCCCGAGGCGGCGGAACGGCCCGGACGCGGCGAGCTGCGCGTGGTCAAGCTCGTCATCGTCGGTGCGGGGCCCGCCGGGCTCGCGGCTGCCCGCGCGGCCGGAGCCGGAGCGCTGCTGATCGAGCGGGAAGGGCGTGCCGGCGGGGCGGAGCTGCTTTTCGGCGCGCCGGTCGATACCGATGCAGGACCGGCCGAGCTGCTCCTCGATGCCGAGTGCGTCGGCTTGTACGCGAACGACACGGCAATCGCGGGGAACGCGCTTCTCGCCGTCCGCCGCCGCGACCGGCTGCTTGCCATCGTCGCCGAGCGCGTCGTCATCGCCACCGGAGGAGTCTCGCAGCCGGTGCCGTTCCCCGGCGTCGACCGCCCGGGCGTCTACGCGGCCCGCGGGCTGCTCACGCTCGGCGCCCGCGTCGGCCGCGAGCTCGCGCTGGTCGGCGAAGGGAAGGAGGCGAACCGCTGCGCGGAGGCGCTCAGCCGGCGCGGATACGAGATGGCGGTGATCCCGGGAGTGCCGCGGCGTGCCCTGGGAAACCCGGTGAAGGCAGTCGATACCGCCGGCGGGAAGCGGATCCGCTGCGACGCGGTGGCCATCGCGCAGCCGCCCGCGCCGTTGCACGAGCTGGCCACGTCGGCCGGCGCGCAGGCCCACTTCGACGGCGCAGGTTTCCCGGTGCAGACGGATGCGGAGGGCCGGACCAGCGTTCCCTGGCTGTTCGCTGCGGGCACCGTGGCGGGCAAGCCTCCTCTCGCCTCCGGCGAGGGTGCCGGGAGCGCCGCGTGCCGCTGAGCGAAAAGGCGATCGTCTGCGCCTGCGAGGACGTCAGCGTGCACGACATCGACGACGCGATCGCGCACGGGTACGCCGACATCGAGAGCCTCAAACGCTACACCGGGCTGGGTACCGGGCCATGCCAGGGGAAGAGCTGCGAGGTGGGCGCGATGCGGATCTGCGCGCAGCGCAATGCCGTTCCTCCACCGGCGCAGGTGCCATTCCGCGCGCGGCCGCCGCTCGCCCCGACCACCATGGCCGCCTACGCCGGACTCCCCGCCGAAGTCACCGGCGCCCGCCATGCGACTCGGGGCCTGCGCCCCACCTGGGGAGGAGGTGCGCATCCGCTCCAGCCGCCCGCTCCACTGCCCGGCAGCGCCGACGTCGTGATCGTCGGCGGCGGCATCATGGGGCTCGCGCTGGCATGGAACCTGGCCGGGAAGGGCGCAGGCCGCGTCCTGGTCCTCGAGCGCGGGTACCTCTGCGAGGGAGCCTCCGGACGGAACGGTGGCGGAGTGCGCGCCCAATGGACCACCCCCACGCTGATCGAGCTGGCGAAGGAGTCGATCGCGTTCATGGCCCGCTTCGCGCAGGAGCTGGGGATCAACGTCTGGCTGCGCCGCGGCGGTTACCTGTTCCTCGCGCACGACGAGGAAACGCTGCGGCGGATCGAGTACGGCGCGGAGCTGCAGAAACGCTACGGGCTCCCGACGCGCGTGATCACGCCCGGGGAGGCGGGCGAGATCGTCCCTCAGCTCGACATCTCGAGGTTCCTCGCGGCGTCGTGGAACCCGGAGGACGGCGTGGTCTTTCCCTGGCCGTTCCTCTGGGGCTACGCGGATGGCGCTCGTCGGCGTGGCGCGCAGGTGGAGACGTTCACGCGCGTCACCGGCCTGGAGGTGAGCGATGGCCGTGTGCGCGCCGTGCAGACCGACCGCGGGCGCGTCGCTGCGGATCGGGTGGTGATCGCCGCCGGCGCTTGGAGCCCGATGGTCGCGCGCCTGGCGGGCGTGCAGCTTCCCAACGTGCCCTACCGGCACGAGATCGTCTCCAGCGAGCCGCTCAAGCCGTTCCTCGGGCCGCTGGTCTCGATGCTCGGGACCGGCCTGTACTTCTCGCAGTCGATGCGCGGCGAGATCGTGGGCGGAATGGGCGATCCCGACGAGGAGCCCGGGCTCAACCAGACCTCATCGCTGCGCTTTCTCGCCCGCTACGGAAGAGCGCTGAGCGAGCTGGTTCCGCAGCTCGGCGCGGTGAAGCTGCTGCGGCAATGGGCGGGCTGCTACGACGTGACCCCGGACCATTCTCCGGTCCTCGGCGAGACTCCCCGGGTCGCGGGCCTTCTGCAGATGAGCGGCTTCGTCGGGCACGGGTTCATGATGGCGCCCGCGGTCGCGCGCCGGATGGCGGAGTGGATGGGCGGCGCGAAGGACGAGATCTTCGAGCGCTACAACGTGCGCCGGTTCGCCGAGGGGCGGCTGATCAAGGAGACGTTCATCATTGGATGAACGTTGTGTTACTCCGGTAGACATGGTGACGGACAAGACGCTCGGCTTCATCGGCGCCGGCAACATGGGGGAGGCCCTGCTCAAGGGCCTGCTGAACACGAAGGCCGCCCGGCCCGAGCAGATCCTCGTCAGTGCCCGCCGCCCGGAGCGCGTACAGGAGCTGGTCAGGGCGTACGGCGTCCGCGGCGGCGAAAACGGGGACGTCGCCCGAGACGCAGACGTGGTCGTCCTCTGCGTCAAGCCGCAGATCCTCGATCAGATCCTGCGCGGCATCTCCGCCGACGTCTCGCGGGAGAAGCTGATCGTCAGCATCGCGGCGGGGGTGCCCATCGCCGCCATCGAGCGGCGTCTGCATCCGCCGATGCGCATCGTGCGCGCGATGCCCAACACCCCGGCGACCGTGGGCGCCGCGGCGACGGCGCTGGCGCTGGGCGAGCATGCGACCGAAGCGGACCTCGCCACCGCGCGCACCATCTTCGACAGCGTCGGCCTCACGGTGCTGCTCGAAGAGTCGCAGCTCGACGCCGTGACCGGGCTCTCCGGGAGCGGGCCTGCCTATCTGTTCCTGATCATCGAGGCGCTCGCCGATGCCGGCGTGAAAGTGGGGCTGTCGCGGCGCGCATCGATGCAGCTTGCCGCCCAGACGGTGCTCGGGAGCGCGAAGCTCTTGATCGAGA
>VBKQ01000139.1 GCA_005879505.1 Deltaproteobacteria bacterium | reverse complement strand
CCGTTGTCAAAACGTAGATAGGTCCCGCGTCGGACGGTTCCACACAGGCGACCGCTGCCTACCTTCACCGACGTGCAGTCACGAAATCTCGCCATCGTCTTCGCCGGCATCTGCGGCTACGCGGAACGTCTTTCCGCCCTCACCTGGGAGGAATCGCAGCGGATGTTGCGGCTGCACGCCGCGCTGGTCGATCCCGCCTTCCGCCGGTTCGGCGGGCGCCGGATCAAGCAGATCGGCGGGACTTTCCTGGTGGCCTTCGAG
>VBKQ01000138.1 GCA_005879505.1 Deltaproteobacteria bacterium | reverse complement strand
CTGGATACGCTCACGCCGCTGCCGCAGCTCGGGCCGCTCCCTCCGCCCGATGGGAACGAGGCGGGCAGCGAGGTGTCGCGGCACTTGCGCGCGGCGGCGCACGCGGCGGCGCGGCAGGCGGAAGAGGTGCTTCCCGGAGTGCCCGACAAGCTGCGGGTCTTCATCGGCGCGGGCCTCGCCGCCATGATGGCGGTGGCCACCGCGTTCTTCGCGCTGGCGAGGCTCGGAGCGCTGCCGTGAAGCAGGCGGAGCGAAACCTCGTCCTCCTGCTCTCGGACATGAAGGGGTTCACCGCGCGCACCAGCGGTCAGACCCGCGAGGAGAACGCCCGCATGCTGGCGCTCCACGACGCGCTCCTGCTGCCGGTCGTGCGCGGCTACCGGGGGCGGAAGGTGAAGGGCCTGGGCGACGCGCTCCTCGCCGCCTTCGATTCGCCCACCGATGCCGTGCTCTGCGCGATGGCGATGCAGGACCGCCTCGCCGCCTGGAACTCGAAGGCGCCGGCCGGCGAGCGCATCGACTCTCGATGAACAAGACCGAGGCGGCGACCGAAGTGGTCGGCGAGGTCCTGCTGCACGGTTCCGGACGGATCCGGCTGCGCCGGGCCGTCCGTGGCGCGGACCCGCGGGCACCTTACGGCGGCCGCGCCCTGGCGCGGCTGGGCAGGCTCCCCAATCCGGCCCGCGCCGTGCGGCTGAGGATGGCGACCGAATCGGCGCTCGACTTCGCGCGCAAGCGGATCGTCTGGGCGGCAGCGGCGCTTCTGCTCATCGCCGCGGCCGCGGGCGAGCACGTCTCCTCCGGCATCGGGAACGATCCTCTCGCCCGCGCCGAGGCCCTGCTCGAATCGCGCGAGCCCCTCGCGGCCCTGGTGGAGCTCGATCGGCTGGCCGATTCCCCTCGGGCCCAGGACGCCGAGGTGCAGATCGTGCGCGGCAAAGCGGAGCACGCGCTCGGCCAGCTCGGCCCCGCATTCGCCGACTTCGCCGCGGCCGTGAAGCAGGATCCCCGCGCGCTCGATGACGGGGCGATCTCAGCGTTGGCCGAGCTGCTCGATTCGGAGGCATTCCCAGCCGTCTGGCGTCCTGCCCTGCTCAAGTTGCTCGGCGAGCAGGTCGGGCGGGCGGCGGCGCCGGCGGTGCGGCGGTTGCTTGCCTCCGAGCGCGCGGCGGCGCGGGACGACGCCCTGCACGTGCTCGAGCTATCCGGCTCGGCCACCAACGCGGATCGGATCGCCGTCGCCCGCGCCGATCTGCGCGATCCGCGCATCTCCTGCGCAGCGCGCAGGTCCGCAGTGCGGCGGCTGGCCGTGGCCGCCGGCAGCGAGGCGGAGGCGCTTCTCGCCCGGGCGGCCGAGGCGCGCGCATGCGGCTCGGCCGAGGCGCGCGATGCCTTGCGGAGGCGGCCGGGCGCGAAAGTCGCCGAGAGGTAGTCGCGGCCGCCGAGGGCGGCTTAGCGACTGTTGCTCTTGGACTGGACCGGTCAGGAGACGTGTTCTAGCTACATCGAGGGTGCGCCACCGCGGCGCATCCCGCGGGCGATCAGGCCGTCGACGCCGAGCGCGGTTCCGGCGCGGCTGAAGAACAAGACCGGGTAGATCATGAGGTAGGCGAGCCCGCTCTGCCCGCGCAGGTAGCTGAGCGCGAAGATCTGCCCGCTCGCGAACTGGAAATTGAGGACCATCACGAAGGCGAGCAGCGCCGCGAGCGGCGTGAGCAGACCGAGGATCAAGAGCGCTCCCAGCCCGAGCTCGCCGACCACGACCACGCGCGAGAAGGCAGCCGGATAGTGCGAGACGAACGCGAGGTACCTGGCCACCGCGTCGTTGGCGGGATGCGCCGACCACTCGGCGAACTTCTGCTGCAGCGGCGGCTGCGCGAACCAGGAGAGCTTCTGCAGTCCAGAGGTGAAGAGCGAAACGCCGGCCGCGATGCGCAGGACCGCGAGGAAGAGCGTGAAGCCGGGCGTGAGCATGGCGCCCCTCTATAGCTGTGGCCAGGGGGCTTTTCCACAACTCCTTTGTCTGGTACACGCGCGCGCGGACTGCGAGGAAAGTGGATGCTCAAGGGAGCGATCGTCGGCTTCGGCTTCATCTCCGGCAAGGGACACCACCCGGCGTATCTGCAGCGCGAGGACGTCGAGATCGTCGCCGTCGCGGACGTCACCGCGGCTCGGCTGGAAGCAGCGCGCGCGGCGGCTCCGAAGGTCCGCCTGTACGCGGATTTTCGCGACCTGCTCGCGCGCGAGACCCGGCTCGACTTCATCGACGTCTGCACGCCGCCGCATGCGCACTCGGAGATCGCGCTCGCCGCCCTGGAGCGCGGCATCCACGTGCTCTGCGAGAAGCCGCTCACCACCAGCATGGCCGAGGCCCGGGCGCTGGTCGACGCCGCGCGCGCGCATCGCCGGGTGGTGTTCCCGGCGCACAACTACAAGCACGCGCCGGTGGTGAAGTTCGCCGACCAGATCATCCAGTCCGGCCGCATCGGCGCCATCCGCGCCGTCACGCTGAACACCTTCCGGACCACGCACGCCAAGGGCGTGCCGGAGTGGAAGACGGACTGGCGCCGCGACCGCAAGCTGTCCGGCGGCGGCATCGCCATGGACCACGGGTCGCACAGCTTCTACCTGACCTTCGCCTGGCTCGGCTCGCTGCCGACCCACGTCACCGCCAAGACGCTCACCCTCGAGCGCCAGTGGGACACCGAGGACAACCTGAACGCCGTCCTCACCTTCCCGAACGGGTTCGCGCACACCTTCCTCACCTGGACGGCCGGGGTACGCAAGGTGGTGTACACGCTGCAGGGCGAAAACGGCGCCCTGGTGATCGACGACGACGATTGGGAGCTGACCATCGGCAAATCGAGCGGCAACACCGCGGTGGAAAAGGGCGTGATCGAGAGCGACTGGATGGACGCCTCGCACAGCAAGTGGTTCAACTCGATGTTCGATCAATTCAAGACGGCGATGCGCTCCGGCGACTTCGTCAATCGCGAGCTGCGCGAGGCGGTCGCCTGCGTCCAGATCATCGAGACCTGCTACCGTTCGAGCGCGGAGGGCAGCCGCGAGCTGCCGCTCGCCGTCGACGTGACCGCGCTATGAGCGGGAAGGGCCTGGTGGTGGTCACCGGCGCAAGCTCCGGATTCGGGGCCGCCACCGCCCTCCGCTTCGCCGCGATCGGCCATGCGCTCTACCTCGGCGCGCGCAGGCTGGAGCGCCTGCGCGAGGTGGCCCGGCAATGCCGCAGCGCGGGGGCGCCCGAGGTCGAGGCGCGCGCCCTCGACGTCCGCTCGAAAGAGAGCATCGACGCCTTTTGCGCCGGCGCAGGGACACCCGCGGTCCTGCTCAACAACGCGGGCCTGGCGCTAGGACGAGACACCGTCGAGAAGATCACGGAGGCGGATCTTCTCGGGATGGTGGAGACCAACGTGATCGGGCTGGTGCGGGTCACGCGGGGGTTCCTGCCGCGGATGATCGAGGCCAGGCGCGGCCACATCGTCAACCTCGGATCGTACGCCGCGCGCGGGGTCTACGAAGGCGGCGCCGTCTACGCCGCCACCAAGCACTCGGTACGGGTGATCTCGGAGACGCTGCGGCTCGAGCTGAGCGAGACCAACATCCGCGTCACCGAGATCGATCCGGGGCTGGCGGAGACCGAGTTTTCCCTCGTGCGGCTCGGGGACGAGGAGAAGGCGAAAGAGGTCTACCGGGGCATGCAGCCGCTGACCGCCGACGACGTCGCGGACGCGATCGTGTGGGCGGTGACGCGCCCGCCGCACGTGAACATCTCGGAGCTGGTGATGACCCCGACCGCGCAGGCCTCGCTGACCAAGGTACATCGGGAGCCCTGATCCTCCCTCAGGGCTTCGTCGCGCCGCCAGGCTTCGGACCCGCGCCGCCGCCCGGACCGCGGCCGCCGCCCGGCCGCCCGCCTCGGCCACCGGGTCCGCCCCGCCCACCGCCCGGTCCTCCCCGACCGCCAGGCCCGCGTCCGCGCCCGCCGCCCGGCCCGCGCTCGTTGCGCCGGTCCTGCATGACCGACTCCATCGAGAAGCTGCCTTCGAGCGACCCTTCCGCGCCTTTCTTGCCGCCGCCCGAGGGACGCCGCGGTCCGCGGCGCCCCCCGCGCTCGTCGCGCTCGAAGCTCTGCTTCATCGACTGGGGCATCAGATCGACGACGTACTGGTGCTCGCCGATCCTCTTCGCACCTTGGACCTGCTCCTCCGCCCCGAAGACTCGCACCAGGCGGACGCGCTCGGCCTGCCGTCCCGTCGCCTTGACGGCTTCGCGCAAGCGATCGAGGCGCTCGCCGGAAGTACCGGTCGCCTCGGAGACCGCCTTGTCGAGAAGCTCCTTGACCGCGGTGGTCTCGGCCTCGAGCTCCGCCTTCGGTTGCCCTTCCTCGTCGGCGTTGATCTCGGAAGGCTTGGCGCCTCCGGGCGTCGCCTTCAGATCGGGCTCTCCCTGCCCGGACAAGTCCTGGTCCGCGGCCGCCTCTTCCCTCGCTTCCTCGGCCGCTGCTCCCGGCTGCATCTCGTCCTCGGCCGTCCCGGCTTCGCCGGGCCTCTCGATCTGGGGCTCGGAGGTGGTGCCGATCACCGCGTCACTCTGCCCGGCGGCCTGCTCCGCGAGCCCGAGGGCGGCGGCGCCGGTCGCGCTCTCCGCGCCCGCGTCCGTGAGCACCGCCGAGGCATTCTCGTTGGGCTTCGCGGTGACGCCCCCGGAGACCGCGGCGGGAGGAGCGATGCGCGTCAGCTCCGGCGGAAGACTTCGGCGGGCTTCGACCTCCGCCTTGGCGGCCATGCGGATGATCGTCCCGCTGAACTCGGTGAGCGTCTTCATGTGAACACCCGGTAGATGCGGAAGGGGCGCCTTCGTACCACAACTTGCACACAAGTGAAGGACCCGGTCCGCCGCTGTGCGGCGCGGGCGAAATCGATCCAGCATCCGGCCTCTTGGGCCTCTGTGAAACCGATCCACAAGCTGTGGGTAACATACTAATCCTTGCGCATTGTGCGACGCGTCACCACAATCCCTAGTGGGTTTCATTTGACAAGGCGGTCCCGGATGCCGCAAAGTGCGCACACTTCCGCAGCGCCAATGCGATGCGGACTGGAGGGGAAACATCGATGGCGAAAACCGGCAAGAACGATCCCGCAGTCTTGTCCGCCCTGCCTGCAGGCGCGCCCGTCACCGCTCCCCGCTCGGAGGGCCCGAGGCCTTCCCGAAAAGCGAAAGGGCTGTCGCTGACGCGACGCGTTACGCCGGAGTCCGCGACCGCCACTGAAGTGATCGACGCGGTCGAGTGGACGCGGCGCCCAGCGAAGATCTCCGGAGCGGACGGCGAGGTCGTCTTCAAAATGGACGCACCCTGCGCACCGCCGGCGAGGAGATGGGCGGCTACTTCGCGACCGCCGCAGACGCCGGGACCTTCGAGGCCGAGCTGAGCTACATGCTGGTGCACCAGATCGGGGCCTTCAACAGCCCGGTCTGGTTCAACTGCGGGCTCTGGCACGAGTACAAGATCAAGGGGAGCGGCGGGAACTACGCGGTCGATCTCGCCACCGGCAAGGCCTACGCGACCGAGGACGCATACACGAGGCCGCAGGTGTCGGCCTGCTTCATCCAGAGCTGCAGCGACGACCTCGACTCGATCTTCAACCTGGTCCACGACGAGGCCCGGGTCTTCAAGTACGGTTCCGGCAGCGGAACGAACTTCTCGAGGCTCCGCGGGAAGATGGAGCGGCTCTCGGGCGGAGGCACCAGCTCCGGGCTGATGAGCTTCCTCGAGGTGCTCGACAAGGCGGCCGGGGCCACCAAGTCGGGCGGCATCACGCGCCGGGCGGCGAAGATGGTGGTGCTCGACGTCGACCACCCGGAGATCCGCGAGTTCATCCAGTGGAAGGCGCGCGAGGAGAAGAAGGTCGCGGCGCTGATCGCCGCAGGCTATGCGGCGGACTTCAACGGCGACGCGTACCGCACGGTCTCGGGACAGAACGCGAACAACTCGGTCCGGATCACCGACCGGTTCATCGAAGCGGTGAGCAAGGACGCGGTCTGGGAAACCACCACCCGCACTACGGACGAGGTGGTCGAGCGCCTCTCCGCGCGGGAGCTCTGGCGCGAGATGGCGGAGGCGGCCTGGAAGTGCGCCGACCCCGGGCTTCAGTTCGATGACACGATCAACAAGTGGCACACCTGCAAAGCCACAGACCGGATCTACGCGTCCAATCCCTGCAGCGAGTTCGTCTTCCTCGACGATACGGCCTGCAACCTCGCCAGCCTGAACCTGCTCAAGTTTCTCGATGAAAAGACAGGCACCTTCGACGTCGACGGATACAAGCATGCCTGCCGCATGTTCTTCCTCGCGCAGGAGATCGCCGTCGACCTGGCGAGCTATCCGACGAAGCGCATCGCCGAGCGCAGCCACCAGTTCCGGCCGCTCGGGCTCGGCTACGCCAACCTGGGCACGCTCTTGATGGTCGAGGGGTTCCCGTACGATTCGGACGCCGGCCGCGCCATGGCGGCCTCGATCACCGCGATCATGACCGGCGAGGCGTATGCGCTTTCGGCGGAGATGGCGGCCGCGAAGGGAGCGTTCCAGGGTTACGCGCTGAACCGCGAGAGCATGCTGGAGGTGATGCGCATGCATCGCGATTCGGTGAACAACATCGACCACGCGCTCGCGCCGCGCGAGCTGATCGCGGCCGCGCACGAGTGCTGGAATCGCGCCGTGCAGCTCGGCGAGCAGCACGGATATCGCAACGCCCAGGCCACGGTGCTCGCGCCCACCGGGACCATCGGGCTGCTCATGGATTGCGACACCACCGGCGTCGAGCCGGACTTCGCGCTGATCAAGTTCAAGAAGCTCGCCGGCGGCGGCAGCTTCAAGATCGTGAACCAGTCGGTGCCCCGGGCGCTGAAGAAGCTCGGTTACACTGCGGCGCAGGTCCAGGCGATCGTCGATTACGTCCGCGGCACGGCGACGCTGAAGAGCGTGCCCGAGTTCTCGCCGCAGGAGCTGGAGGCGCGCGGCCTGCAGCAGAACGAGATCGCCAAGGTGGAGAAATCCCTGGAATCGGTGTTCGATCTCCGTGCGGCGTTCGCAGGCCACGTGATCGGCACGGCTGCCCTGCAGCGGCTTGGGCTCGATGCCGGCGCCAAGGGCAAGCACGTGCTTGCGAAGCTCGGCTACACGGACGAGCAGATCGACGCCGCGACGCTCGTCGTCTGCGGCCGGCAGACGGTCGAGGGTGCCCCGTTCCTGAGGTCCGAGGACCATCCGGTCTTCGATTGCGCAAACCGCTGCGGGCCGCTGGGCACGCGCTTCATCGAGCCGATGGGCCACGTCAGGATGATGGCGGCAGTCCAGCCATTCCTTTCCGGCGCGATCAGCAAGACGATCAACTTGCCGCACGACGCGACGGTGGAGGACGTCGAGCGGATCCACTCCGAGTCATGGCGGCTCGGTCTCAAGGCCATCGCGCTCTACCGCGACGGGTCGAAGCTGTCCCAACCGCTCAGCGCCGGCGATCAAGCGCAGAAGATTGCGCTGCCGAAGGATGCCAAGGAGATGGCGGAGGCGCTGCGGAGCTTCATCCCCGACCTGACGGCGGAGCAGGCGAAGCGGATGGCCGAGGCGGCATTCCATGCGAAGGCGGCCGCGACGGCTGCCCCGGAGCAGCTGCCGGCGATGACGCGGCGCAAGCTTCCCGCGAAGCGCTATGGCATCACCCAGGAAGCGAAGGTGGGCGGCAACAAGGTCTTCCTGCGGACCGGTGAATACGGCGACGGAACGCTCGGCGAGATCTTCATCGACATGCACAAGGAGGGCGCGGCGCTCCGCAGCGTGATGAACTGCTTCGCGATGCTCGTGTCCATCGCGCTGCAATACGGGGTCCCGCTCGAGGTGCTGGTGGAACAGTTCGTGTTCACCCGATTCGAGCCGCAGGGGCCGGTGCAGGGGCACGGCCGCGTGAAGTTTGCCACCTCGGTGATCGACTACGTGTTCCGCGCCCTCGGCGTCGAGTACCTCAGGCGCGACGATCTGGCGCACGTGACGCCGGAGGAGGCGGCCGAGACTCCGAAGAGCGCACAGACCGCCGATCCAGTCATGACGCCTGCGGCGAGCCCGGCGGCAGCGGCGAAGGCAGCGCAGAAGTCCGACCCGCTGGATCCCGCGCGTGCGGCAGCGCGTGCGCAGGACGAGCTGTTCGGCAAGCTCTCCGGGGATGCGCCGTTCTGCGATACCTGCGGACACATCACCGTCCGCAACGGCACCTGTTACAAATGCCTCAACTGCGGGAACTCGATGGGCTGCTCGTAGCGCCGTACCCCCCACGGCCGCGAGCGCCGGGCGGCGGACCCTCGGGGGTCCGCCGCTCTTTTCTGCGCCTTCCGGCGGGGGCAGCCGCCTGCTTCCTCGGCGGCAGCACGGCAGGGATGCGTCCGCTCCGCTTCATGCGGAGGTTAACCAGAGGCGATGGACGGACGGGGCTGGAAACCGGAGTACGGCATCTCCGCGGAAGGGATCGACATCCTCGGCTACGTCGAGGCGCTGCCGCGCGACGTCCGCGGCGAGCTGGCGCGCGCCATCGCCACGCTCTGCCGGCGCGAAGGCTACCTGTCGCTGCACGACGACGTAAGCGAGTGCATCGGCCGCTCCCAGCAGGCGGCGGATGGGGAGCTCGCCAAGGTGATCCCGCTGTTCAGGCGGTCCCAGCGCGGCTGATCGCCGGCACGAGATCGAACGCCACGCTGCGCGCTTCCACCGGCAGCCGGGCCACGAACGAGGTCGCCCATCCGGTCTCCTCGCGCAGCGCGACGGATCCGTCGTGCGCGACGGCGACCAGCCGGCACAGATAGAGACCGAGGCCGAGATTGTTCCTCTGGCGGGAGCCGCGCCGGACGACCCCCTTCTGGAACAGCCGGGCGCGCGCTTCGGCCGGCACCGGCTCGCCCGTGTTGCGGACCGCAAGCAAGAGCTCCGCTCCTTCCTGCGCAGCGGCCACCTCGATCCGGCCTCCAGGACGCACGAAATCGAGCGCGTTGAGCACCAGGTTGTCGAAGAAGCGGTGGATCATCTCCCGGTGGAGCACCGCGCACAGCCCCGGCTCGACATTCGTGCTGATCTGCGCGCCGGCCTGGCGCGCGGTGGCAGCGTAGGCGTTCGCCAGCGAGACCAGCAGGGCGGAGAGATCGACCGTCTCCGGCGCCGAGTTGAGCACGCCCCGCTCCAGCCGCGCGATCGCGAGCAGATCGCCCACCATCGCCTGCAGCCTGCGGCCCTGCTGCTCGATCATCTTCACGTCGTTCTGCAGCGATCCCTTGAGCTCGCTCGCCACCACCTCCGCAAGCCCGATCAACCCGGTGAGCGGACCCTTCATGTCGTGCACCAACAGGTGCGTCAGCGTCTCCGCCTCGCCCTGGGCGCGGCGCAGCTCTTCGTGGCTGACCTCGTTCACCACCAGCCGCACGACCAGCCGATCGAGCTCGCGCACCACGGCGGCGGAGACCATCGCCACCAGCGCGAGGACCACGCCGCTCATGGCGACGCTCGCCCAGGCGACGCCGGCGCGCATCTGCAGCGCCGCGAGCAGCGCGAAGGCCAAGGCCGCCGTGGCACAGATCAGCGGCGGCCGCAGCGAGAGCGCCGAGAGCGCGACGAGCAGCGCAAACGCCCCGAGCGTCCATCCGGCATTGAAGATCTGGCTGTCGGCCCGCGGGCCGAGGCTCCAGAGCAGCAGGAACATGAAGGCGACGTCGAACATGGGCGACGCCATCGTCAGCTGCTCGCGCCAGCCGCCGCCGTGCCGCCAGCGCAAGAGCAGATACCCGCTCAGCGCGTAGGCGAGAAGAGGCCCCAACTCCGCCCGCGACTCGACGTCTCCCGCGGCGGTGAAGGCAACCGCCACCAGGCAGAACGCCCCTAGCGCGATGGCGCGGATCTTCGCCAGCGACTCCATCGCTCGGGCGCGCAGCGTCGAAAACGCGCGCGTGCTCGACTCGGTGAGGAGCCGGCCGCGGCTAGCGTCGTCGGTGAGCATGCGGCAACACGATTCTCGGCGAAGCGCGGCTTTTGGCCAAACTTGCCGCCGACCGATCGTTGCGATCCACGTGCCGGATGAACCTCCTCCACAGCCGGGCCCGCTAACTTTGCCACGGCTTGTGGACAGCGGGGAAACCGCTTTGCGTTCCGGGCGGAAACCGGCGGGTACGGCTGTGGGAAACCTGTGTCCGTCCCGGCATATTTTCCTTGTCTTGACGCGATGTTAGCAGCAGTGCTAGCACGCCTGCGCACCGAGGGATCGACGGCTCTCGCAGGGCATTGTCTGACCCCCCGGGCAACGTGCTTCTGGCAACGGCGAGAGGCGATCACTTCTTGAAGGCAAGAGAGTACATCGAGGCCATCGCGCAGGAGCTTTCGAGCGTCCGTGGCCGCGGACTCCTGCTTTCGCCCGCCGACGCGCAGCTCGCGCTCTCCTGGCACGCGGGGGAGGTGCCGCTTGCTGCGGTGATCGGGGAGGTGCGAAAAGCCGCGCGCCTGCGCACCCGCAGCAGCGCGCGCGGTGCCGCGGAGATGATGCTGTCGCTGCAGGCCCTCGCGCCGGCGCTCAATCGACTCTGCGCGCGCCGCACGCCGATGCCCGCCGAGCCGAAGGGACTGTGCGGGCGGCTCCGCGCCGCCACGCGCTGCCCGGGCCTGGCGGCGCGAGCGGCATGGGAATCGCTCGCCGACCGCGCCGAGCAGCTGCTCGCGGAGGACGGAGGCGATGGATACTGGACGGTGGCGGTGCGCGCGCTCAAAGCGGCGCTGCGCGAGCTTCCCCGCTCGGCCGCCCTCGAGGCCGGCTCCGCGCTGCGCTCGCGTATCGCTCCGCGTCCGCCGGGGATGACGCGGCGCCGCTACCAGCGCAGCCTGCAGCTCATGCTCTTGTCGGCAACCAGCGAGCGCCTCGGCCTTCCGCCCCGCGCGTTCCTCCTCTAGGAGCAGGATCGATGGTCGAACCGGTCCCGGCCGCCCAGCCTGTCTGCACCCTGTGCGGCGGCGAAGGATTCACCTTCCAGCAGCTCGAGGACAGGGGCGTCGCGGTGGCGTGCTCGTGCACGCGCAATTGCGCTTCCTGCCACGGGCAAGGGCGGCTCTACGCGCGCGACGAGCGCGGCTACGAAGTGCTGCGCGGTTGCGGCTGCGGCGCCGATCCTCGCCGGCTTTCCTTGCTCACGGGCCTGCGGCTTCCGACCAAGTTCCTCAATCGAACGTTGGCTGGTTATGCCGGTATCAGCCCCGATCAGAAGATCGCGCTCGCCCGTGCGCATCGCTTCGTGGATGAATTCGTGCCGGGCGCGTCAGGGCAGCGCGCGCTCCTCTTCTGCGGTCCCCCAGGAAGTGGAAAGACGCACCTGCTCGCGGCGATCCTGCGGGACCTGGCGACGAAAAAGGCAGTACGTGGCCGCTACGAGGAGTTCTTCCTGCTCCTCTCGGACATCCGCGATGGCTTCTCACGAGGGCTCTCTTCGCGTGAGTGGCTCGAGCCGGTACGCGAGGTGGACGTGCTCGCCATCGACGAGATCGGCAAGGGGGGCAAGAACCGCGAGTTCGAGCAGGGCGTCCTCGACGAGATCCTCAGCGTCCGCTACAACGCCGGCCGCCCCACCCTGCTCGCGACCAACTATCCGCGCCCGGACACCGACCACTGGCAGTTCAAGGCGGACGGACAGAGCGCCGAAAACCTCGAGCAGCGCGTGGGACCACGGATCTTCAGCAGGCTCCACGAATTGTGCGATCTCATCGATGTCAATGGACCTGACCAGCGGAAGGACCAGCATGACGCACGCTGCATCGCGGAGAGTCTTGCTCGTCGGACGCGACCTGCACGAGGCTGAGCGGGTGAGGCGGCTCCTTTCGGCGCAAGTCGGCATCGCGCACGCGCCCACGCAGGCGATGCGCGCGCTTTGCCGCGCCGACGTGGTGCTGCTCGAGGACCGGAACTGGCCTTCGGCGGAGGAGGAGGCGCTCTCGGAGCTGCGCGAGCTGTCAGCGGCGGGCCGGCTCGCCTTGATCCTCTCGCGCCGCCGCGGCGACGCGGGCGAGCTGACGGCAGTTCCGGTGGTCGAGCGGCCCTACCGGATCGAGGAGATCATCTCGGCGATGCGGCTCGCGCTCCTGCGGAGACTTGCGTGACGCGGTTTGGCCTGCGCCGGCGCGGCGAGAAGCTCTGCGGCGTCCTCCATCGCGCGCTGCAGGAGAACGGGATGGCGCGGCGCCTGCCGCGGCGCGTGACTCCGGAAGTGTGGGAGAGCGCCGTCGGAGCGCAGATCGCGGCGCGCGCGCAGCCCACCGTGCTCTCCGGCGGCACTCTCCATCTGCTCGTGCAGGATCACCGCTGGCGCGACCAGCTCGACGCCGCGCGCACGATCCTCCTCGAGCGGTTGAACGGGAAGCTCGGCAAGGGCGCCGTGCGCGCGCTGCAGTTCGGGCTTGCGCATGAGGGCGCCCTCGACGAGCCGCGGCGGCGCGCGGGCTTCTCTCCGGAGCTCCCGCCGCCCCCAGCGGTGGAGCCGTCGGGAGTGCTCGGGTCGGCGCAGCTCGATCCCTCCCTTCGGGAGGGGCTGCTGAGAGCGGCGGAGGCGGCGCGGCGCAGGCGCCCGTGAAGAAGAAACGGCGCGCGCGCGAGCCCGCAGCGCTGCCGGCGCCGAGCCCTTCCGCCTGGAACGCTCTCGGGCCGTACGCGCGAGGCAGGCTGGAGGAGAAAGCGCGGGGCTTTCCCACCCTGTCGCTCGACGTGCCTTGGGACGTCTTCTCCTCGCAGGCGATCGACGAGGGCACCCTGCTCTTGCTGCGGAATCTCCCCGCCGGGGAACCGCGCTCCGTGCTCGATCTGGGCTGCGGCTACGGCGCGCTCGGCCTGCCCATCGCCGCCCGCTGGCCCTCCTCGCGCTGCGTGCTGATCGATCGCGATCTGCTGGCGGTCGCTGCGGCTGCGCACAATGCCAGGATGCTCGGGCTGCGCAACGCCGAAGCGCGCCCCGGGCTCGGATATCGTGAAATGGCCGGCGAGAGCTTCGATTGGGTGGTGTGCAACGTTCCTGCCCGCATCGGACCCCGCGCGATCCGCTACCTGCTCGAGGGCGGCCGCGCGCTCGGAGCCGAGGTGCGGGCGGTCGTGATCCGCGACCTGCGCGGGGTGGTGCGCGACCTCGATCTGCCGGGGCTCAGGCACCTAGCCCCGGGAGCGAGGCACGACGTCTTCGCGCTGCCCAGGGGACCGGCGGCGATCGACCTCGGGGACGAAGGGATCTACGCTCGCGACGAGACGGAGTTCGCCGGCTTGCGACTCTCCCGCCCGCACGATGCTTCCGAGGACCCGGAGCACTCCGTTCTCTTGTCGGCGCTGGCCGAATCGCTGCCGCGCACGGCGCCCGCGCGCGCGCTCGCATTCCGTGCGGGGTATGGAGCGCTCCCACTTCACCTCAAGTCTCGCTACCCCGCGTCACGGGTGCTCGCGCAGGAGCGCGACTTGCTCGACGCTGCCTTCGTGCGCCGCAATGCGCGCAACCTCGCGCTGCCGATAGAGGTGCGTGAGACGCTGTTTCCCGCGGACGGCCTGGAGCCGGGCAGCTTCTCGCTGGTCGTCGGCGAGCTCTCCTCGCCGGCCGGGCCGCTCGTGGCGGCGAGGGAGCTGCAGGACAGCGCCGATCTGCTCGCAGCCGGCGGAGAGGCCCTGATCGTCGCGACGGAGAAACAGGAGCGCGACTGGTTTCCTGGAGCGGCTCCGAAAAAGGCTGCGCTGACGCTGCTCTTGCGCCGGCAGGGCGCCTCCGTTCTGCGGATTTCGCGGCCGAGGGCCGCCTGAGCGGGGGAAGGGGCCCCCCCGGAGGAGGATTCGTCGCTTCCAGAGGGAGAAATCGCTGGACGGAGGCGATCCGGTTCTGTCAGAGTGCGCTGGTTTTTCGCGGGGAGACAGCTCCCCCAATGGGAGGAAAAACCGGATGCCCGCCAAGAAAGCCGCCTCGAAGAAGTCCGCCAAGAAGACCGCCCGCAAGCCGAACGCCGCGTTCATGAAGGCCATGCAGCCGAGCCCGGCGCTCGCGAAGATCGTGGGAGACAAGCCGCTGCCTCGCACCGAAGTGGTGAAGAAACTCTGGCAGTACGTGAAGAGGAACAACCTGCAGGACAAGAAGGAGAAGCGGAACATCAATGCGGACGAGCAGCTCCGCGAGGTGTTCGGGGGAAAGAGGACCGTCTCGATGTTCGAAATGACGAAGCTGGTGAACGACAACCTGTCGTAGCTCTTTTCACGGGGCGTTCACGCAAGGGCGCGGGTCCAAGGGGGGCCGGCGCCCTTTGCGTTTCGCCCAGCGACTCAAGTCTGCGGCAACAGCCCGGGGCCGCCGCCCCGCTCGAGCTCCAGATCCGGTTCCATGGGGACCGGGGGCGCCGCGCTCTCCGGAATGATGCGGGCGATGCCGCGGCGGTTGAGGACGATCACGGCCTCGCGCCTTTCCGCTCCGGCAGGCGTCTCCACCACGAGGGTGAGCGGCACGCGGTACAGCCTTGGGGCATCCGCGAAGCGCACGCCGCCGGCGCCGGGCACCGGAACCCGCTTCGCCGAATCGTCGAGGCGGGTGAGGATCGGGGCCAGGTCGTAGCGGAACACGATCTTCAGCCTCTCGAACGCGTCGGCCGACGATCCCTTCAGTCCCGTCAGGCGGGCGCGCTGCCTGTACTCCAGCGTGACCAGCCGCTGGACGGCGCCGCTCCCCGGGTTGAGCAGGTCAGGACATGCGATGCGGGCCTGGGCCATCGACTCGCGTGCGCGGAGCACGACGTTGCGGCTGTGCTCGAACTTCGCCGGTTCCCGCAGCACCAGCACGCGGTTGGCGTAGAGATGGGAGAGCTTCCCCGCGAGCCACTGCCGGGTGAGCTCCTTGGCGCGATCCTTCAGGGCGTAGGCGACGGCTCCCACCGTCATCAAGGTCCAGAGCCCGAGCCCTGCCGCGGCGCTTGTCTGCAATGCCTGCAGGCCGAAATAGACGATGAAGGCGGTGGCGGCGCCGGAGAGGCCGACCCAGTTCCGCAGTGCCTCGTCGACCATCTTCGTCTCCGGCTCGAGGAAGAGGACCTCCTGGAAATGCTTCTTCAGCTGCGCGGCCCGATCGAGGAAGAGCGCGAGCGCCTCCACATCGTCACCGTCGGGGAGCATCTCTCCCTTGCGTTCGCGCTCGCGCAGCTCGGCGGCGAACGCGTCTGCCACCGCCTCCCGGAGCTGCTCTGCCACCGCCCGGTGACCGGGCGCCTCTGCGAGGGCGAGCATCCGCCCGCAGGTCTCCTCCGCGATGGTGAGCAGCTCCAGGAGCTGCCCGGAGAGGAACTCGTCCACCAGGGCCCGCTCGCGCGACACCTCGGGAGGATCGTCCGGGCGCGGAGCGACGAGAGCGGCGCGCGCCTGCGCCAGCGCCGAGACGGATTCCTCGAGGATCCGCGCCACGTCCTTCGCCAATGAGCGAGGGATCGGCCTGGGATTGATCGAGTGGGCGAGGACGGCGCGGGGAATGCTCTCGCGGAGCAATTTCAGCCGGCGAGCCACGCCCAGCGCCGACCGCCGCAGCCCGTCGATGGTGAGCGGCTCGGGCGCCGGCGACTCCTCGTCCGGGCTGGAGAGGCGGGCCAGGATCTGGAGCTGCTCCCAGCCGTCGTGGGGAACGTAGACGTTCTCGGGAAACTCGAGGCGCAGCGACACCTCCGCCTCGCTCACGGAAGGACCGCGGGGAAGCGGGATGTAGATCGACCACTCAACCCGGCTCGCGTCGTGGGCTTCGATCTTCAGGCGGCGATTGGCGCTGTCGTCCGGCATCGGGCTCCGTTTGTCGTCCTGCAGGCAAGCAGGTGCTCATGCCGGAAATGGTCACTGCGGCCGCATTCGAGAAGGGGGGGCCTCGCCGGAACGTCTGCGGGACACCACCATGCATTGTCGCGATCTGGGTGCTTGACGGATGGCCCCCGCGAGGGCAATTCGCCTTGACGGGGCGAATCCTTTTTGGAGAATCATTCTCCAAACGTACCGGATTTCCTACGACCGAGGAGGAACGAACGAATGCCGAATCTGAGGAATACGAAGACGCACGAGAACCTGAAGGCCGCATTCGCCGGCGAGAGCCAGGCGAACCGTCGCTACCTGTACTTCGCCAAGCAGGCGGACGTGGAGGGCCGTCCGGACCTCGCCGGCCTCTTCCGCGACACGGCGGAAGGCGAGACCGGCCATGCCCACGGGCATCTCGAGTACCTCCAGGAGGTGGGCGATCCGGCTACCGGCGAACCGATCGGCGATACCGAGAAGAACCTGAAGGCCGCCGTCGCGGGTGAGACGTACGAGTACACGCAGATGTATCCGGGCTTCGCCAAGCAGGCGCGCGACGAGGGCTTCGCGGAGATCGCGGAGTGGTTCGAGACGCTCGCAAAGGCGGAGAAGGCGCACGCCGGCCGGTTTGCGAAGGGCTTGCAGCAGGTCAAGGCGGAGGGCTAGGCCCGAGGTCAAAAGGCAGCTCGGCCACGGCACGCGGGAGATCCGCGGCCGCGGCAACGCGAGACGCGCACATGAGGCTACCCATCGCCGGCCAGCAGGACTGGTCCGCCGACCCGCACGGGATGGCGTACGACAACCCGCAGTTCTGGGACGGCGCGCACCTGGAGTCGGAGCTGCACCGCGTGTTCGAGATCTGCAACGGCTGCCGGCTCTGCTTCAATCTCTGCCCCTCTTTCGACGTGCTCTTCCGCCGCATCGACGAGCTCGACCCGCACCGGGAGGAGGCGGAGGGCAAGCACATCGAGGGCGGGAAGATCATCGAGGAGCACGAGGCGGCCGAGCTGCTCAAGCACGTGACGGTCTCGACCGAGAACCCCGTCAACCTCCTGCACGACGAGGACAAGCACCGGGTGGTCGAGCTCTGCTACGAGTGCAAGCTCTGCTTCCCGAAGTGTCCGTACGTGCCGCCCCACGAATTCGCGGTCGACTTCCCCAAGCTGATGCTGCGGGCGAAGTTGATCGGGGCGAAGGAAGAGGGGATCGCGCCGCGCGAACGCTTCCTCGGAGCGACCGATCTGGTCGGCAGCGTGATGACGAGGGTCGCGCCGCTCGCCAACGCCGCCGCGCACAACGCGTTCAACCGGATGCTGATGGACAGGACCATCGGCATCGCCAAGGACCGGCAGCTGCCCGCGTATGCCGAGGAAACCTTCGCGACGTGGTGGTCGCGGCGGGCGCCGGTCGCGGGGGGCGAGACACCGGTCGCGCTCTTCGCCACCTGCTACGTGAACTACAACGATCCGACGATCGGCAAGGCCGCCGTCGACGTCCTGGAGAAAGCCGGCTGCGAGGTCGAGTACCCCGAGCAGGTCTGCTGCGGGATGCCGAAGATGGACGGCGGCGATCTGGAAGGAGCGCGCAAGCTTGCCCGCAGGAACGTGGAGACGCTGCTTCCGGCGGTCCGCGCCGGGGGCAAGATCGTCACGCCCGGCCCTTCCTGCACCCTGATGCTGCGCACCGAGTATCCGGAGCTGGTGCCGGGGCCCGAGGGGCGCGAGGTCGCGGACGCGGTGATGGACCTGAGCGATTTCGTGCTGCAGCAGGCGCGCGCGAAGAAGCTGCCCAAGCCGCCGGCTGGCGCGGTAGGCAAGGTGGCCTATCACGTCGCCTGCCACAACCGCGTGCAGAACTTCGGATATCGCGGCAGGGATCTGTTGAAGTGGGCCGGCGGCGACGTGACCCTCGTCGACCGCTGCTGCGGCATGGACGGGACCTGGGGGATGAAGAGCGAGTTCTTCGCCGACAGCCTGAAAGTCGCCGAGGGCGCCGCGCGCCGCGTGGAGAGCGCGGAGCCGGAGGTCGTCTCCAGCGACTGCCCCCTGGCGGGACTGCAGCTCAAGCAGAAGACGGGGCGGACTTCCTACCACCCGGTGCGGATTCTCAGCGCCGCATATGGCGGCGAACCGCTGCGCTCGCCTCGTAAAGGAACGTGATGCAACCCTTGACACCGAAAGATCTCTGGCCGCTTTCCGTCTACGAAGGCGTGCGCGAGCAGTTCCGCAAGGAAGTGATCGCGGCGAAGAAGGACCGCCGTGTCCAGGTGGGGCCGGACATGACGCTGGTCTTCGAGAACCGGATCACCGTGAAGTTCCAGGTGCAGGAGATCGTGCGCATCGAGCGCATGACCGACGCCGCCCAGATCGCCGAGGAGGTCGAGGGATTCAACAGCATGCTGCCTGGCCCGGGCGAGCTGTCGGCCACCCTCATGATCGAGCTGACCGGAACGGATCCGGAGGTGAAGGCGCGGCTGGCGAAACTCTTCGGTCTTCGCGACCACGTCTGGCTGGAGGTGGCAGGCACCCGCCTCAAGGGCGAGCTGGAGCCCAATCGGGAGGAACCCGGCCGGGTCTCTTCGGTGCAGTACGTCCGCTTCAAAGTGCCCGATGCACAGGCGCTCTTGCGCGGGCCCGCCGCTGCGGTGATCGATCATCCCGCCTATACTCATCGCACCGCGCTGCCCGAGGCGGTGCGCCGCTCACTTTCCCAGGACCTCTCGTGAGGAAGCAGAAGGACGATGTCGAGCGGTTCGCGCAGTACTGCCGCGCTCATGGGCTCTCCGTGACGCATCAGCGGCTGGCGATCTTCGAGGCGCTCGCCTCCTCGCGCGAGCACCCGAACGCCGAGCAATTGCACAAGGCGGTCCAGCGCCGCATCCCCACCCTCTCGCTCGCCACCGTGTACAAGAACCTGGAAGCGCTCAAGGCCATCGGCGCCGTCGCCGACGTGAATCCGCTGCACGAGCAGGGCCGATACGAAGCCGCCCTTCCGGGCGTCGGCGCGGGTCGCCCTCACCATCACCTGGTATGCGTCTCGTGCAAGAAAGTGCGCGACCTGCACGACGCCGAGCTGGACCGGCTCCGGGTGCGCGATGCCCAAGGCTTCGACATCCGCGCCGTTCGCGTGCAGGCGGAGGGACTCTGTCCCGACTGCCAGGCACGGTCCGTGCGCCCACGAGCGTGAACGGGTATCTTCCGGACGTGCCGGTCATCTGCCAGGACTCCGTCGGCAGGTGCAGCTTCATCGACGTGCTCGAGGAAGCGGTGCTCGTGCACCGTCCCGTGGCAGTCGCGCTGCGGGACGGCGAACGGTTCATCGACGTGGTCACCGACGTGGTCACCGAGAACCACGAGGACTATGCCGTGTTCCGCAGCCACGAGCGGGTGCCGGTGACCGACATCGCCGCTGCCACGCGCTGCGACCCGCACCAGCACCACCGATAGACGTTGACGTGATCGTGGACGGCGACGTGGCCGTGATCGGGACTACGCGAGGGCGACCTGCTGCCCCTGGCGCTTCGCCTTTACGTCGACCCCGTGCCCGTCACTGAAGACGACGATGGCGCGGCTCCACGGCCCGGCGGCGCGAGTCGTGGGGTGCGCGTCGACGGCGCGGTTCACCAGCGTGAAGATGGCGTCGCAGGCGCTGCAGACGCGGTAGTCCTCGGCGGGGATCAGCGGATACGGCTTGGCCATGCCCGGCGCGAACACCAGGATCACGGAGACGGGCGCGGTGAACTGGCCCACCTTGCGGCAGACGCCACAGGTCAGGCTCTCTTCGTTCTCGTTTTCCACGTCCGCCATGTTCCACCCG